>DJRS01000073.1 GCA_002440145.1 Verrucomicrobia bacterium UBA6354 | reverse complement strand
ATTTTGTCCATAACAATAATGATGAGTGGTATACACTTTTCTGCGCCGAAAGTCAATCCCGAATTTGGGAAAACATAAAATTTGTGAATTGTTGTGAATTGTCAAAGTAAATGCCGCTAGCGCATGGCCATTTGCTTTTACGCTCCACAATCCGGACGGCGTGCGTGCGGACGCTTGCCAGACGAAGAAGAATATGGTATACTTCTAGCCAACTATAGTGAAGAGAGGTATCGGCAATGGAAATTAAACGACTCTTGTTCGCCGCGTTCGCGGCGGTTGGCATGGGATGGACTGCGTTCGCCGGCGGGTGGGACGACGTGTCGCTGCGGGGGCGCACATTGGAGGACAAGGCGTTTTACGCCCCCGGCGAGAAGATGACGTTCGAACTCAAACCGGTCGGCGCGGAAAAGATTACGAATGCGGCCTTTTTCGTCCAGTGGACGCGCACGGGCGACGACGGAAAGGTCGAAAAAGGATTGGGGCCGGTTTCCGCCACCCAGCCGCTTGTTTTCACGACTTCCCTCGAAAAACCGGGATTTGTCCGCATTTACGCGGAAATTGCGGACGCGGACGGCAAGCCCTATCGCCGGAGCAACGACTGGCCGATTTCCTTTGACGGCGGTGCGGGGGTCGAGCCCGAAAAACTGCAGAGCGTGCCGGAGCCGGCGGACTTCGACGCATTCTGGACGAAGCAGAAGGCGCGCCTCGTGGCGATGCCCATGACGGTTCGGCGCAAGGAGCTCCCCAGCCGGCAGGGACGCGTCTACGCGGTGGAGATTTCCTGCCCGAGCG
Organism: Verrucomicrobia bacterium UBA6354; assembly: GCA_002440145.1. Classification (GTDB taxonomy): domain Bacteria; phylum Verrucomicrobiota; class Kiritimatiellia; order RFP12; family UBA1067; genus UBA1067. Next base: position 6,619 of record DJRS01000073.1, on the reverse strand, counting down.
TGCGTCCGGTGACGGGCTACCTCCAAGTCCCGGCGGACGCCTCGCCCACGAACCGGTATCCGTGCCGTCTCGAGCTGCAGGGCTACGGGTACGATTCGAATCCCAAGGCGCCGACGGGCGCGTGGAACAAGGACGCGCTCGTTCTTTCCATCAACGCGCACGGCATGCGGCTGCCGGAATTCGGCGCGGACGCGGCGTACTACAAGGCGCTCGAGTGGGAAATCAAGAGCAACGGCCACACCTACGGCTTCGACCCCAAGCAGAACGCGGACCCCGAGACCGCCTACTTCAACGGCATGGCCCTGCGGGTGATGCGCGCCCTGCAGTACCTGAAGTCCCTCCCCGAGTGGAACGGCAAAGACCTCATCGCCGCGGGCGAAAGCCAGGGCGGGCTCCAGACCATCTGGGCCGCGGCGCTCGATCCGGACGTGACGCGGGCGGAGTCGACCGTCACCTGGTGCTGCGACATGGACGCGGCCGCGCTGGGGCGCAACCGGGGGTCCTGGCACATCGAATGGGTGCCGGCGCTCGGCTACTACGACCCCGTCAACATGGCGCGGCGCATCCCCAAGACCTGCCTGACGGTCATTCCGCGCGCGGGCCTCGGCGACTACGTGTGCCCGCCGAGCGGGCTGGCCGTCCTTTACAACAACATCCCCGGACCGAAGAAGATCACGTGGGTGCAGGGCTCGACGCACGTCTACGAGCCGCCGCAACCGAACCAGGCCTACACCTTCACGGCCAACGGCGCGAAATAGAAAGGAACGCCTCCATGGCGACTGAAGATCTGACGGAAAAAACGCTCGCCGCGCGGCGCGTGTTCACGGGCAAGCTCATCTCGGTGGACGTTCTCGACATCGAACTTCCCGACGGACGCCGCACCACGCGCGAAGTGGTGCGCCATGGCGCCGCCGTCGGCATACTGGCACGGCGCCCGGACGGCAAGTTCGTGTTCGTGCGCCAGTACCGCAAGGCGGTCGAGGAGGCGCTCGTGGAAATCATCGCCGGCGGCATGGAACCGGGGGAGTCCCCCGAAGAGGCCGCCCGGCGCGAGACGGCGGAGGAAACCGGCTACGACGTGGCACGCCTGGAGCCGCTGACCACCATCGTCTGCACCCCGGGCTATTGCGAAGAGCGCATCCACCTCTTCTACGCCGAGGTGCAGGAAAAACCCCACGGACAGCATCAGGATCCGGACGAAAACGTGCACCCGGTCGTCCTGGACGCCGCGGAAGTCGAGTCCGCCATCCGCGGCGGAACGCTCTTCGATTCGAAGTCGCTTTCCGCCTGGGCGTGCTGGAAGTTGCGCGCGTGACCCTCTTGCATATGCACTGGGAGAGAAACATGAGCCCGAAACCGGTCGTTCAAGGACGGGGCGCTTCCCGGCAAGTTGGGGCCCAAGGTTGCCGCGGAGAAGCCGGCGGACGAGTGGCGGCACATGAGCGTCACGCTCTGCAAGCGCCACCTGACCGTCGTCCTCAACGGCACGACGATCATCGAGGATGCGCCGGTCGTGGGCGTCACAGGCGGCGCGGTGGACGCGAACGAGTTCGCGCCGGGCTTCATCTGTCTGCAGGGCGACCACTCCGGCGCGGACTTCAAGAACATGATCCTGCGTCCGGCGCGCCGAGGCTCCGGCCGCGCGGAGAGAAGGGATCGTTTTCGCGATGAGGGAATCCGCTCGCAAGGTCGTCCTTGTCCACTTGGGGAGGTGGTCTGCGGCGCGACAGCGTTTTGCGGGGATCTGCCGCTATGCGCGCCAGCACGGATGGACGCTGCATCTTGTCGAGGACATCGCGCACGACATCAGCTATCCTTGGAAGGACGCAATCGACTACTGGCGGCCGGACGGCGTCATCATCGACGGCGACGACGTCTACGTCCCGCCCCGGATGAAGGGCCTGGCCGTCCACTGCGACGCCGACCCGCGAAAGATGCACGGCCCCTATTACGGCGTCGTCTACGATTCGATCGGCGCGACGGAGAAGGCGATCGGGGAGCTGAAGTCGCTCGCGTACGGGCATTACGCCTTCGCCGGCTATTACGTGCGCGTCGGCTGGGCGGAGGTGCGCCGCAACCGGTTTCTCAAGGAATTCGCCGGCTTCCGCAGCCCGACGTTCGTCCTGGAAGACGGCAACGGACAGGTCGTCGACCACCTGAGGCGCATGCGGGTCTGGCTGCAAAGTCTGCCGAAGCCGTGCGGAATTTTCGCGGCGAACGACCGGATCGGGCGCGATCTCGCGAATTTCTGCCTCCAGCTCGGCTATGCCGTCCCGGGAGACGTCGCCATCGTCGGCATCGACAACGACGAGACGCTGTGCGACGGTTCGGAGCCGACGCTGACGAGCGCGACCCAGAATTTCGACGAGTCGGGCTATCGCGCAGCGGAAATGCTGGACAGCCTGATGCGGGGGCTCGAGGTATCCCCGCCGGTCAAGTGCCTTTCCGAGGCGATTCTCATCCGGCGCCAGTCGACGCGCCGCTTCAACGCGGGTACGGCACGGCTCAAGAGCGCCGTCGGCTTCATCCGCCAGCATGCCTGCGAGGGCATTGGCGCGCGGGAGGTCGTCCAGTACCTCAACTGTACGCGGCGCAAGGCGGAACGCGACTTCCGTGCGTTCACCGGGCATTCCATCATGGCGGAGATCCTGGATGTCCGGTATGCGCGTGCGTGCGAACTTCTCAAGAACCCGGGCCGCTCGCTCGAGAGCATCTATTTGGACTGCGGGTATCGCGACAATACGGCTTTTCGCCGCTTCTTCTTCTCGCGCACAGGGCTTCCGCCGGGCGAATGGCGCAAGCTCCATACGTAAGCGCCGACGCCCCGGTGTCGCGGGGCGGTCGTTGTCGCAAGGCGCGAAACATGTCGCAAAGCGCATAAACAATTCCGTGCGTTCGGCATACTGTTCCTTCCGGCGATATGCTATACTATCGCCGTATGGAGTTACTGCGAAGGAAAAATCTGCCATGAACCTGGTTCGATTCAACATGCTTTTGGTCTTGTCGGCGCTGTCGTGCGCGGCGTGCGCGGCCCCGTCCGCCGATGCGATGCGTGCGCCGCGGTTGCGCGACGTGCGGTTGGGGTCCGTGCCGGGCGCGAAGCTGGAGGCTTTCGCGCGCGAACGCATGCAAAGTCCGTTTGCGCAGAAGGAGATCTTCGGCGAGGCGCGTCGCGCGTTCGAGACGCGGGACGACGACATCCTCGGACACGGCGGACTCTGGCGCGGCGAGTTCTGGGGCAAGCTGATGCTGAGCACCGCGCGCGTCGCGGACTATCTGCAGGACGCCGCGCTCCTCGCGTTCGTGCGGGAGGAGTGCCGCCGCCTGATGGCGCTTCAGGACGCGGACGGCTACCTCGGCTCGTATCGCGACAAAGAATTGGTCTCGATCGCCGATCCGGCACTCACGATGAGGATTTACGGCTGGTATCCCGTCTGGAATCTCTGGAACCGCAAGTATGCGATCTGGGGTATGTTGGCGGCGTACAAGGCGACGGGCGACAAGGCGATCCTCGATTCGGCGGTCCGCCAGATGGACCAGTGGATCGACATGCTGCACCGGCGCGGTCTGCGGCTGCGCGACACGGGCACGCTCGGCTTCAACGGGCTGCCTTCGATGTCCGTACTGAAGCCGCTCCTCCTGCTCCACGCGGAGACGGGCGACCGGAAGTACCTCGACTACGCGGCGGAGATGCTGCCGGACTGGGACCGGGAGGACGGCGCGAGCCCGAACTTCTTCCGCAACGCGGCGAACGGAAAGGCTCTCGCCGACTGGTATCCGAAGCCGTGGGACTGGGCCAAGTGCTACGAGCTGATGAGTTGCCTGGACGGGCTTCTCGAGTATCATCGCGTGACGGGCGACGCGCGCAGCTTGACGACGGTCGCGGCCATACGCGACAATCTCGCGGCGAGCGAGGCGAACCCCTTCGGCGGCGTCGGCTACGGAGACAAGTTCATCCACGCGGCGAAGCGCCTGAACGCGCTTTCCGAGGTCTGCGACGCGATCCACTGGATCCGGTTGAACCTCGACCTGTTCGAGATCACCGGGTACGGCCGCTATATGGACAGCGTCGAGACGGCCTACCTCAACAACTTCCTGCCAGGCGTCTTCCGGCGCGGCGACTACGGCGCGTTTTTCGTGCGCGGCCAGTGCCGCCACGAGAACCAGTACCAGTGCGGCTTCGCCTACAACCACTGTTGCGTCAACAACATGGCGCGCACGTGGATGGACGTGGCCGAGGGAACGGTCACGCGCGATCGCGCGGGGACGTTCCACGTGAACCTCTACCAGGATGCGACCGTGACGCTGGACGGCGTGACGGTCGCGATCTCCGGCGACTACCCGGTCGGGAACGTCGTGACGGTGAGGCTGTCGGAGAAGGCTCCCGTTGCGTTCCGCAAGCCGGGCTGGTGCGGGAAGATGGACGTCGCGCCGCTGTCGGACGACGGGAAGGCGTACCGTCTCACGTTCGCGATGCCGGCGCGGCTGGTCGAGCGCGACCTGCCGCCGGAGCGACCGACGGGCGAGGACCGCCTCGCCTGGTGGGCCGAGACGCGCTACACCGACGGCTGGGACGGCAAGAAGGGGTGGGACGTGCGCCGCCGCTACCTCAAGTCGGCCGCCGCGACGCTCTGGCGCGGTCCGCTGCTGCTCGCCAAGGCGAAGCGCGTGGGCGACACTGAGGCGGAGATCTTCCCTGGGCGGACAGTGAACATGAAGGGCGCGTCCGTCGCACTGGAGCCGTGCGGGAAGGACGAAGCGGCATCCTGGGGCGTGTGGGGCGCGTGGACGGCGACGCTCGCCGTGCCGGGGGAGAATCCGGTGCGCGTGAAGGTCTGCGACTTCCAGAGCGCGGGCGACGACCCGCGCGGCGAGGAAGCGGATGCTTTCTCGGTCTGGTTCTGAACGGCGATCATTTACGTTGACAAAAGCGAACAAGGAGATACAGACAATGAGAATGGAAACGGCAAAACGTTGCGCAATCAGACAGAAAGGCAGGGTGCGACTGGCGGGCGCTTGCGCGCTAGGTTTGTGCCTGACAGCCGGCGCGGCGACGGACGGCTACTACTGGCCGTCGTGGGGAATGGCGCTCAATCCGTGGAAGACGATTCGCCTATGGGAAGGAGACCGTGTGCCGGGCGACGGCGGCATCGCCTACTTTACGGGCGCTGCGGCCGGCAACATCACCTTCAAAAGTTCGGTCGAACTGAACGGACTTGACTTCGGGCGCGTCCAGCTGAACGGACAGACTCCGACGGTGACGGCAGCGGACGGCGGGTCATTGACGCTGACGGGCGACCGCACATTCCTGAACGCGGACGGGAGTGCAAGTTCATCCGCCGGCGCGCGCGGGCCGATCCTGGACTTGGCGATTTCGGGGACGGGCCAGAACGTCTTCACCAAGCACGGCGGCGCCACCGTGCAGGCCAACCGTCCGTTCTCGAACTTCGCGACGGTGGCGGTCGGCGGCGGCGAACTCGTGACGACCGGATCGTCCGGCACATTGTTCGCCGAGGGAGACAATGCGACGCTCGCCGTGCGCGGCGGCACGGCGAAGTGGGCGCCGAACGCAACGGGCGCCGTTGAGGCAAGCCTGCCGAAGCTCGCTTACGGGGCGCAGGGCGGCAGCCTCGCGTGGGCCGCGCCCTCGGGCGGTTCGGCCACGCTGACGGCGCCGACGCTGACGCGCGAGGGCGCGGGCGCGACGCTGGAGATCGCGCCGTCGGGCGGCACGTCCGCGCTCGGCGAGGCGGAAAAGCTGAAGGTGACGACGGCACCCGACGCGGCGACGAGCGGCATGCTCGACGCCGGGCTGGTCGTCCGCGACCGGACGAAGGCCTCCGCGCCGCTTTCGTTCCTCGCCTACGACGAGACGAAGGGGCTTGTCCCCCGCACGACGAAGGCGTGGGACGCGGCGGGCGAGACGGACGTGGCCGTCCTCTCCGAGACGAACACGCTCACGCAATCGAAGAAAGTCCATTCGCTCGTCCTCGACAATTCGGCGACGCTGAAAGTCGAGAGCGACGCGACGCTGACGGTCGGCGACGGTTCGCATCCGGCCGGCGTCATCTTCAACCGGCAGGTCTCGCTGGGCCAGAACAAGCCGCTGACCGTTCAGGGCGAAGGCACGATCGACTTCGGCGCGTCGCCGGGCGTCCTGTGGGCCAGCACGCCGAAGCAGGATGGCTGGGGAAGCAATCGCGCAATCGAACTCAAGACCAAGGTCACGGGCATGGGCGGCGTGACGCTCGCCTCGCGTTCGCATGAGGAGAAGGGACGCTCCGGCATGTTCTTCCTCTATCCCGGCTTCTGCCAGTGGAAGGGGCCGACCACCGTGAGCGGTGCGCTCGTCTGGCTTCAGATCGGCGCGACATTCCCCGCCGGCGACCTGTTCGTCATGGGCGGCAGCGGCGGTGGCGGCGCGTCTGTGCGCCTGTCGACGAAGTATGCATTCGAGCAGAACGTCTCCCTGTCGGGCTTCGGACTGCAGGCGCCGGGCGCGAGCGGCGGCGACGAGGGCGGCGCGCTTAACTTCCTGGACGGCAGCGACGGGTCTGAGTTCGCGAAAGCCGTCACGCTCGTGGACAACGCGGGTCTGACGTGCGCGTCCGGCGTCGGC
>DJRS01000178.1:332-17353 GCA_002440145.1 Verrucomicrobia bacterium UBA6354 | reverse complement strand
GAGCATCCCCGTCTTCAGCGCGGCGATCGAATAGGCGCCCAGCACCGCCTCCAGCTGCGCGGCGACGAAATCGGGAGGGACGCCGTGCACGGCGCGGACGGCGAACGGCGTCTGGGCGGTAAGCGCGGCGAACACCGTGCACCCATGCAGACCATAGGCGTGGAATGCGCGCAAATCGGCCTGCACGCCGGCGTTTCCGCCCGAATCCGAACCGGCTATCGTCAGGCAGCAGGGTCGCACGTCGGGCGCGGCGTTCACAAATCCTCCAGTTTGAGCGTATGGAGTCTGGCGTCGTCCAGGACGGACAGGAGGCTTTCCGCCGTCACCTTTTCGCCTTTGCGCCGCAGGACGAGAATGCGCGCGATGAGCGCACTCTCGAGGTCGGTGAGGACAGCCCCGTCCTTGCGATCCTGGAGAATGCGCAACAGGTCGTTCGTCGTCACGCCGGGACGGACCTCCGCGCGCGGCACGAAGAAACCGATGACGGCCGTCGCAAGGCCGGAAAGCGGCCGCAAGAGGATGGACGCCGCTTCGTAGAGCGGAGCCAGAAAGAGGACGCGCTCCAGCGGACGGGTCGTGCAAAGGAGCTTCGGGAAGAACTCGCCCAGATAGAGAACGACAAACGCGGCGATGCACGCCCAAACGGTGCGCATGAGCGAAGAGTCGGCGAACACGCGCGCCGCCAGCGCGGCCGAAGCCGACGAATACAGCGTATTGGCGATATTGTTGCCGACGAGAATCGTCGTCACGGTGTCCTGCAGATCGCCGATCGCCCGCAGGACGATCTTGGCTTTCGCGGACCCTTCGCGCGACAGGTGCACGATGCGTCCGCGCGAAACCGTGACGAAAGCCGCTTCCGTCCCCGAGAAGAAGCCGGACAGGACAAGCGCGGCGAGAACGGCGAACCCCAGCAAGACGGAAACGATCATTCCATGTCCTCCCGCGTCTTTTCGACGGCCTCGTCCGTCTCGGCGATCAATTCGGCGTCCGTGTCGGGCTTCGGAAATTCCAGGACTTCCAGCTTCGCCGTCTCCACGCGGTGTTTGCGGCGTTTGAGGATGGTCAGCCGGCAGCCCTGCGCTTCGATGACCTGTCCGACGTGGGGGATGCGTTCGACCTGCGCGGCTATCCAGCCGGCCAGGCGGTCCGCGTCCTCCGCCGCGAGCTCCAGCCCGATCGTGCGGTTGATTTCGTCGAGGCTGGCGTCCGCGTCGATCGTCCAGACGCGTTCCGATTCGCGCCGGATGAGCGGCTCGACGTCGCGGTGCCCCAGCACGTCGGGACCGACGATCAGCTCCATGATGTCCGTCAGCGTGATGAGCCCGGCCGTTCCGCCGAATTCGTCGGTCACGATCGCCAGCGGCAGGCGGCTCTTGCGGAACGTCATCAGCAGATCGTCCAGCGTCGCCTGTTCGGGGACGAAAAGCGCCGCGAGGCGTCTGCCCGTGCGCGCGTCGTAGACGCCCTCGATGGCGTCCGGCGTGCGATTGTAGACGGGCAGATAATGGTGCCGCGCCGCCGCCAGGGTCGCCGCCAGCGCCTCGGGCGGCAGATCCGAATCATAACCCTCGATATCCACACGCGGCGTCATCTCGTCGTTGGCGTGCAATTCGGACAGGCGCAACACGCCCTCCACCATCTTCTCGTCTTCGAGCGCGAACTCGCCGCTCTCGGCCGCCGTCTCCAGAACGCTCACGAACTCCGCATCCGAAAGCGCGCGGCGTTCGCGCGTCAAGGCTTTCGCGTAGGCACGGGACGAAAACTGGAACAACACCGTCAGCGGCTTCAAGGCGGCCATCAGAAGCAGCATGACGCGCGCGCAAACAGGCGCCGCAGGCTCGCCATAGCGCAACGCCAGGCGTTTGGGCGTGATCTCGCCGAACGCCAGCAGGAGAATCGTCATGACGGGGACGGCCAGCGCGCCGCCGCCGTGCGGGATGCAATCCGACAAGACCAGATAGCCCAGCGTCGCCGCGGAGAAATTGACGAACGTGTTCCCGACGAGCAAAGTGGACAGAAGCGCGGCCGAATTCGCCAGGCAGGACGCGATGCGCGCGTCGTCCGCGGCGCTCCGGGCGCGGATGCGCGCACGCTGCGCGCCTGTCAGGGAAAAGAGCGCCGTCTCCGAACCCGAGAAGAGCGCCGAAAGCGCCAAGAGCGCGGCGAGCGCGATAAGCTCAACGACCAGCATGCGTCCTCAGAAACGCTTGACGCGCGGCTGCCAATCCCGGGCTTCTTCCGCCGCGAAGCGGCCGAACGCCATGACGATCAGCCGATCCCCCACCCGGCCTTGATGGGCCGCCGCGCCGTTCAGACAGCAGACGTGCGAACCGCGCGCGCCCGCTATCGCGTAGGTCTCGAAGCGGTTGCCGTTCTCCACGTCCGCGCAGAGGATCTTCTCGTAAGGCACGATTCCGACGGCTTCCATGTCGTCGGGATCGAGCGTCAGCGATCCTTCGTAGTCCAGGCACGCTTCGGTCACGCGGATGCGGTGCAATTTGGATTTCAACAGAGTAAGTTGCATGCTAATCACCCAGTTTCTCGCGGATCATCTTGGCCGTGACGACAATCTTCTTCATCTTGTCGTTCCCGGGCGCGTCGTACATGACGTCCGTCATCAGCTTTTCCATCTCGGCCCGCAAGCCGCGAGCCCCCGTCTTGCGGGAGAGCGCCATGTGCGCCAGTTCGCGCAGGGCGTCCTTCTCGAAGACGAGTTCGACGCCGTCCATCGCGAGCAGTTTCGCATACTGCCTCACAAGCGAGTTCTTCGGCTCGGTCAGGATGCGCACGAGGTCGTCCTCGGTCAGCTCCTCGAGCGCCGTCACGATCGGCAGGCGGCCGACGAACTCGGGTATGAGGCCGAACTTGACGAGATCCTCCGGACGCACCTGGCGCAAAAGACGCGTGGCGTCTTCTTCGCCGGGCTTGTCGGCCGGTGTCGCGTCGCGGTTGAAGCCGATGACGCGCCGGCCCGTGCGCTCGGCGACGATCTTGTCCAGCCCCACGAAAGCGCCGCCGCAAATGAACAGGATGTTGGTCGTGTCCACCTCGATGTATTCCTGGTCGGGGTGCTTGCGTCCGCCCTTCGGCGGAACGCGGCAGACCGTCCCTTCCAGGATCTTCAGCAACGCCTGCTGGACGCCCTCGCCCGACACGTCGCGCGTAATCGACACGTTGCCGGTCTTGGACGCGATCTTGTCGATTTCATCGATGTAGATGATGCCGCGCTTGGCGAGTTCGACGTCCCCGCCCGCGTTCTGCAGCAGATAGCGCACGAGATTCTCGACGTCCTCGCCCACATAGCCCGCCTGCGTGAGGACGGTCGCGTCGCCGATGGCGAACGGCACGCCCAGCATCTTGGCGAGCGTGCGCGCGAGCAGGGTCTTTCCGGTTCCGGTCGGCCCCAGCATCAGGATGTTCGACTTCTCGATGTCGACATCCGCCAGCGGATCCTTTCCGCCGTTCTTCCGCGCGGCGCTTTCCAGCCGGCGGTAGTGGTTGTGCACGGCGACGGACAAAACCTTCTTCGCCTCGTCGTGGCCGATGACATACTGGTCCAGGAACGCCTTGATCTCGCGCGGCGTGGGCGTAGGCGGCAGGTTCTGGGTCTTCTGCGACTCTTTCTCCGCGCATGCGTCTTTCTCCGTGAGGATGCGGTCGAGATACTTCACGCATTCGACGCAGATGTTGCCGTCCGCTCCCGGGATCAGATCGACTTCCTTGGCGGAGCGTCCGCAGAACGAGCAATGTTCGTCTTTCTTTTTCATGCCTGGACAACCTTGTCGATCAGCCCCCAGTCGCACGCTTCCTCCGCGGACATGAAGTGGTCGCGGTCCGTATCCTTGACGACGTCAGCCTTTTTCTTGCCCGAATGCTGCGCCAGAATGCCGTTCAGGATATCCTTCAGGCGCAGGATTTCGCGCGCGGTGATCTCGATGTCGCTCGCCTTGCCTTCCGCCCCGCCCCAGGGCTGGTGGATCATGATGCGCGCATGGGGCAGCGCGTGGCGCAACCCCTTCGTGCCGGCCGTCAGCAGCACGGCGCCCATGGACGCCGCCTGCCCGATGCAGTAGGTCGCGATCGGGCAGCTCACGAACTGCATGGTGTCGTAGATGGCCAGCCCCGCCGTCACGCTGCCGCCGGGCGAATTCACGTAGACGTTTATCTGTTTTTTCGGGTCTTGCGACTGCAGAAACAGCAACTGCGCCACCACGGCGTTGGCCATCTCGTCGTTGACCTCGCCCGAAATGAAAACGATGCGATCCAACAGCAGACGCGAATAGATGTCGTACGTGCGCTCGCCGCGCCCGGTCTGCTCGACGACATAGGGTATCATGTAGCCTTTTTCCATCTGACGCTCCCGTAGAAGGCGGAAATCACTTCTTGGCTTCGGCCAACACGAGGTCGATGACCTTCTTGCCGACCTTCTCGCTGTCGCCATCCAGCTTCTCTGCCTTGGCGATCGCGTCAACGACATACCACAAGCGGACCTGGCGCACCGCCGCGTCCTCCGCTTCCTTGAGGATCTTCTCGCGGTCCTCCTCGAAGTACTTGGCGTCCAACCCCGAATACAGGGCGCGTTGCGCGAATTCCCCGAGGATATGGTCGCGCGTCTGGCGGACCTGGGAGACCGGCACGTCGAAATCGACCTTCTTCAGCAGCAGATCGACCACTTCGTTCTCGCGCCGCTTCGCTTCGCTGTCGTCCGCCGCCTTCTGCATCTGTCCGCGGACGTACGCCGCCAGCTTCTCGATCGAGTCGGCATTCTCCTTGAACTGCGGCTTGAGCTGCTCGAGAAACGCCGCGTCGTCCGGCAGCACGCGGCGGCGAAGCCCCTTCAGCGTGACCGTGTAGACCGCCTTTTTGCCGCGCAGGGCTTCATTCGCGAACGCCTTGTCGAACTTGACCTTGACGTCCGCCTTCGACTCGCCCACTTTCATGCCCTTGAGCGCGTCCAGCACCTCGGGGATGAAACGCCCTTCCGAAAACTGCGTCCAGAAGCCCTTGCCTTCCGCGAACACCTTCGCGTCCGGCGCGATCTCCAGGATGGGCTTGCCGTCCACCGTGCCCGCGTAGTCGAACTGGACGAAATCGCCTTCGTCCGCCGCATCGCCTTCCTTCGCGTCCTCGAACTTGGCGCACGCCTCGCGCAACTTCCGCAACTGTTCCTGGACGGCTTCGTCCTTTACCGTCGTGTCGTTGAAGGTCACCTTTAGACCCTTGTAGGCCGGAATCTTGAACGTCGGCTTGACCTCGACGACAAGCGTGAAGTTCGCGCCGTCCGCATTGTGCGCGACGTCTCTCAGCTCGGCCACCGCGACAAAGACGTCCGCCAGCTTCGCGTCCTCGAGCGCCGCTCTCAGATTGCGCTTGACAAGATCCTCCCGGATCGCGTTCTCGAGCTCCGTGCCGAAGTTCTTGCGAATCAGCGCCAGCGGCACCTTGCCCGGACGGAAGCCCGGAAGCCGCGCGTCGCGCATAAACTGTTTCTCTACGTCTTTCACCACCGCATTCGCCGCGTCGGCATCCAGCGCAACCGCAAGTTGCACTTGGCATTTGTCCAAATTCTTCGTTTCAGTCTTCATATCCGTCAATTTCTCCTCTGAGATGGAAAGTGAACATATATTTTATCATATTTTTCGTCTTTTGTGGAGTGCCTACATGTACGAAACGAAAAGTGTATCATGTCGTGAGACACCCGGGACAGGTCGTTCCGAGGGGTGGAGAGCGAAAGCGAAAAAGGAGAGGGATCGGTTGAGGAAACGCCCATGATGCACGGCCGGACACAAGCGCGGTGCGGCCCGCCCGTCCCCGCGCCTCTGCTCCCATAGGGCAATTCCCAAGCCCGGAGGGACTGTCCGGACGGGCCGCTCCTGCGGGAAAGACGGGCGTGCCGCAAGAGTGCCACGGGAAACCACCGCGTGGGTTTCCCAAAAGCACCGCGGTGGATTCCCGTAGAGAGGCGGAGTTCCGCCCGTTCTCCCGGCGGAGACACCCGTTCCGTCCGCCGGCGGCCAGCCGCGTCCGCGGCGCACGGAACGCGTCAGAGAGCGTTTCCGTCCGCGCACGCTTCGAGGCGGACGGGTCCGAGAAGTCCGGACGGCGACAGCGCGAGCGTCTCCTCCGGCAGGCCCTCGTCGGCGTAGTAGTCCCAGAGCGGCACGGCGACGCGTCCGCGCGAGGGGCGCGGCGTTCCCTTCAGCAGCCAATCCGGGAAGCGCGAGACGCCCCGTCCCGGCTTCGCCTTCGCGATCCACCCCCAGTCCGGCAGCGACGTCTCGTCGCCGCATTCGAGGTCCGCCGGCTCGCGACGGTCGCCCAGAAGACGGTTCTTCCAGGTGTTGGTCACGCGGACGCGCAGCGTGTTGCGTCCCGCGCGCACGGCCTTCGTCGCCGGCAGCCGATAGGGCGACCGCCACGCCGTGCCGAGGGGGATCCCGTTCAACTCGGCTTCCGCGATCACCTCCACGCGCCCGAGATCCAGCCGGAACTCCCGCCCCTCCAAGTCCGCCGCGGACAGGTCGAACGCCGTCTCGTAGGTCGCCGTCCCCGAGTAGAAGCGGATGCCCGGCGTTGACGACGCGCTCCAGGACGCCAGCCGCCGCCACTCCCGCGCCCCATCCGGCGCGCCGCCGCCCGGCGCGAAGCGGACGCGCCAGGGGCCGGCGATTTCGCGCAAGGCAACAAACGGCCGGGCCGGACGCGCCGCACCGCGGCGACCCTGCGCCGCCCGGCGGAACACGACGAACAGCGCGTCGGACGGTCCCATCTCCAGCTCGACCCGCACGCGGCCGTCCGGGAGCGCACGCCAGGCGTCCGCCTCCCCCGTCTCGCCGGTCTCGGGATTCCACACTTCGGGCATGCGGCCGTCCGCGTCGAACGTCGCCGCGAACGAGACGGCGTTCGTGTGTCCGCACGCGAGGAAGAAGAACCGCGCGTCGCCGTCCTGCCGCGCGCCGGCCAGGAGGTAGCGTTCCGCCGTGAGCGCGTCCACGTTCTTCGCGGCGATCTCGACGGCCGGGCGGACGCCGGCCGCCGCCAGCACTTCGGCGCGGGGCCTGTCCGCGGCGAACACGCGCCCCTTGGCGTCCGGCGGCGGCGCGCAGTCGCCCCAGACCGCCGCGCCGGCGCGGACCAGTTCGCGCGTACGCGCCGCGACGGCCATCGCCTGCGCCGGGCGCAGGGCGTCCGTGCGCGGCACGCGCAGGACGGGGTAGGTCCGTCCGCTCGGCAGCGCAATCCGCCCCTGCGCGTCGACCCGGACGTACCCCTTCCGCAGGAAGAGCGACAGCGGCAGGGCGTCCGTCTCGGAGGCGGAGACCGTCAGGTTGCTCCGCGTGCCGACGGTCAGCACGGGCACGACCGCCTTGCCGCGCTGCAGGAGCGCCTGGCAGCGCGCCCAATAGCGGTAGAACGCCCGCGCCGGACGGCGCCACGTCTGCGTCCGCCCGAAGTGCGAGCCCCAGAAGCCCATGGACATGCCGGGGCGCACGTCGTCCCCGAACGGCTGGTGCACCCAGTGGTGCAGGACGAGGCGGTTGATGCCGCGCGCCAGCGCGGCGTCGCCCGACCGCTTGAAGTCGCGCGGCGCCTCCGTCCAGCGGGAGACGCCCGGCCCGCCCGTGAACGCCTCCGAGGCGATCATGTCGCGTCCGAGGGCGCGGCCGACCGACCCCGGGATGCCGGGGAAGCCGCCGTACAGCCACGGCCTGTTGCCGAGCCAGCTTGGCACGCCGTTCCAGAACTCCACCATCGGCACATCGCTCGCCGCCGCGGCTTCAAAGGGGTCGAACGGGCCGCCGTAGGGCTCCAGGTGCAACCCGACGCCGCTTTTTCGCGCCCAGCCGTGCAGCACCCCGTGGTAGTTGCGGGCGAAGAGACGCCGGACGACGAAGTCCATGTCGGCGCGGAACGCCCGCGCGCGGTCCGTCGACCCGACCGTGCGGCCGTCCAGGACCGGCAGAAACGGCACAGGGTCGTAGCCGGCGAGCTCCGTGAAGTCTTCGCGGAAGCGCGGCGACCAGTTCTGCTTGCCGGCCTCGTAGGAATCGACCGTGATGTGGGTGAATGTCCTCCCCCAATGCCGCCCGAGACGCTTTCTCAGCGGCTCCAGCCCCTCGCGGATGTGCAACTCGGTCGCCTCCCTGGACAGCTTGTCCGTCTCGAGACACGTCTTGCGGATCTCGTCCGGCACGGGATGCGTCCGCTGCCCGGTCGGCGTGTGGCCGAAGCGGTAGACCGTCCAGCTGCGGCCTTCGGGGGCGCGCCAGTCGAGGACGCCGTCGCGGACGCGGGAAGTCAGGTCGAGGATGTCGCCCGCCGCGACCGCCGCCCCGTCGGGGACGGCGAGGACGGCGATGTCGCGGTAGTGGCCCAGGCACGCCCACGGACGTTCGAGCGCCGCGCCCTTCAGGACGGCTCCGCCGGGCACGGCCCGCTTCGTCCAGACGACCTTCTGCATGGCGTGCGCCGGGTCGATCCACGGGCCGCCCGTGACCGAGAAGCCGGGACTGTTGTGCATGCCGATCTCCAGGCCGAGGCGCGCGGCCTCCTCGACCGCGAACGCCACGACGTCCCACCATTCCGCGTTGCGGTAGGACATCGCCGCGTTCACCTTGTTGGAGAGGACGCCCAGCCCCGCGTGCTCGGCGATCGTGAAGATCGTCGCGCCCGCGACCCCCGAATCGCGCATGGCCTCAAGATCCAGCGTGATGCCCTTGCGCGTCACGTTGTCGCCCTGCCAGTGCCACCACGCCCAGACGCCCGCCGCGCGCGGCGGATCCCTGAAGTCCTCCTCCAGCGTCGCCGCGCCGGCCGCGCAGGCGGCCAGGGCGGACAGCAGCCCGATCTTCAACGAAGCTTTTCCCTTCATGGAAATCCTCTCGTCTTTTCTTCAAATCCTCGACGTCCGGCCTCACCGGACGACGATCGTCGTGAGCGACCCCGGCAGGGCCTGGACGATCAAGTAACGATCCTTGTACTTGACCTGAACCTGCACGGGCGAGAACGCGTCGCCTTCCGCCGGCTTGCAGGCGACGACGACGACGTGCGAGCCATCGGGGTTGCGGAACGCCGCGCAGGTCGTCCGCTTGTCATTCCGCCGCGCCCAGTCCGAGCCGCCCGCCTTCCAGAAGTCTTTCAGAATGTCCGCGCCGCGGCGCACGAACCGCCCGACATGGCGGAACGCCTTGAACTGCTCGCTCGGCACGGCCTCGCCCGTGACGGAGTCGATCTCGACGAAGCCCGCGCACGGGAAGCCGCCCGTGATGTTCGGCTGGCCGTGTTCGTCCAGCACCATGCACCAGCTCGTGAAGCCGCCGCAGCCGCTGTTGAACGTGCGCATCATCAGGTCGCCCCACCAGAGCATGTCGCGGCGGTAGCGGTCCACGTGCGGACCCATCTCCGTCATGACCATCGGGAGGTCCGGGTACTTCGCGTGGATGGGCTTGATCCATTCCGGCTGGCCGACGTACGGATGCCAGGCGACCGCGCCGATGCTCTCCAAAACGCCCTTCCGCGCGAGCGCCTGCCACACGCGGTTCGTTCCGTCGAAGTTGTGGTCCCACAGCCACGGCTTGGTTTGAAGTCCGGCCGCCTTGAGGGCGGGCGCGAGGTGGTTGACGATGAACGCCATCTCCTGTTCGCCCGTCCAGAGGCAGGTGGGCGACATGCCGAACTGGTCGCATTCAGGTTCGTTCTGCGTCGTGACGGCTTGAATCGTCACGCCTTCTTTCTGGAAAGCCTGAATGTATTTGACGAAATACCGCGCATAGACGCCGTAATGCTCCCTCAGCAGGGAGCCGCCCGCAACGTTCCCGTTGTCCTTCATCCAAGCCGGCGGCGACCACGGGGACGCGAAGAACGTCACGTCCGGGTTGATCTTCTGGATCTCCTTCACGACCGGCAGGACGTACCGGCGGTCGGGGTCGATCGAGAAATGCTCCAGTTCCGTGTCGCCCGCCACGTCGTCGTAGGTGTAGGCGTGCATGGAGTAGTCGCTCGAGCCGATCTGGAGCCGGGCGACCGAAAGTCCCGCGCCGTCCGCCGTCCAGACCGCGCGCAGGATCTCCGCGCGCTTCTCCGCCGGCAGGCGGGAGAGGAGCCAGCACGACGACTCCGGAATCGACACCCCGAGGCCCGTGAACGGGTGGTCCGCCGCCGCGGCGTCCAAGTCGACCGTGTTGGCGTTCCCCTGCGGGAGATCCGACCAGAAGTTGCCCGCGACCTCCCGCATCTCGCCGCCGCGCGCCTCCGTGCGGTAGACCCGCGTCTCCGCCGCCGCGACCATAGCCCAAACCGCGAGACCGAACAGTGCGTACGTTTTCATGTCAAACGACGATCTCCCACCCGCGACAGTCGGCGCGCTTCAGCGAAAGACCTTTCGGATTGCCGCCTTTGATCTCCATCCGGACGGGATCCCAGTCAAAACCGGTATCGTAGCGGTAAGACATGTTGCAGAGAATGCACAGCGCACCGCTGCGGCCGCCGACCGACGCCGGCGAGATCGTCGGCTTGCGCGACTCGACGCACTCGCAGAAGTTGCGGATCTGGTTTTCGCTATAATACAGGCCCGCCCGCTTGATCTCGGCCGCAAAACGCGTCTCGAGCTGTTTGAGCACGCTATCCAGGACCTCGTCCGCCTTGACCGCGGCGTCCGTCCCGTAGTCCTCCCCGACCGATTCTGCGACGATGCGGTCCTTGCGGTACGAAACGTCCTGAAGCGCCCTACGGATTTCCTCCGTCGGCTTTTCGGCCGTCGCGTCAAAGCCCTGCCAGACGGCGATCTTGCCGCGGTTGACGGCGACGATGCCGTTCGTGCCGTAGAAAACCGTGCCCCAGACGCCGAACGGCCCGTGGTACAGCTCGACGTCCCGTCCGCCGCGCTTGGACTTGAACAGCATGCGCATGCCGAACTGCCGCCGCCCGCCATGATAGCGGTCGAGCGAATACGGCTCGTCGGAGCGGATGATCCTGTACGGCCCCGAATCGTCCATGTCCAGGCCCCACTGGGCGATGTCGAGATGATGCGCACCCCAGTCGCCGTTGTAGCCCGTGGCGATGTCGTCGTCAAAACGCCAAAACATGGGAAAAAATTTATGCACGCCCACGGGGGCCAGCTGGTTGGAGTACGGCCGCCACTGCGCAGGGCCGAGCCACCGGTTCCACCCCCATTCGCCCAGCTGTCCGAACCCCTCGGATTCTTTCGCCGCGTTCTCGGGCACGTTGAAGAATCGGACGGGGTGGGACGGCCCGCCGAGTTTCTGTCCGCTCCGTCCGTAGTTCGCGTCCACATACCGCACGTCGCCGATCGCGCCGCCGCGCACGAGCGAAACCGCCGTGCGGAACACGCGCCAGCTGCGCTGCATGGAACCCGTCTGAAAGACGCGTCCGTACTTCTTCTGGGCGGCGATCACTTTTTTCGCCTCGTCAATCGTGAACGTGAGCGGCTTCTCGCAGTAGACGTCCTTGCCGTGCTTCATCGCCTCGACGGAGATGTAGGCGTGCCAGTGGTCCGGCGTCGCGATGCAGACCGCATCGATCAGCGGATTCTCCAGGACCTTGCAGAAGTCCGCCTCGGCCGCGCATCTGGAGCCGTCCTTGTAGAACGCGTCCACGCGCACGGCCCCGTCTTCACGGCGCGTCTTGTCGCAGTCGCAGACGCAGACGACGCGGACATTCCGCTGCTTGAGGAATTCCGTAAGCAGGAAACGCCCCTGCATGCCGGCGCCAATCAGGGCGACCGCGCGTTTTTCGCCGGGCTTCAGCGGACGCAGACCCATTTTGTTCGTTGCCCGTCCAGCAAGCGTCGCGGCTGCGGCGCCTGCAAAGATGAAATGACGACGGTTGATATCCATATCGATTTCCTTTCTTTTCTTCAAGTTTTTCGCGGCCGTCACCGCATAATCAGACAAAAACCGCGGCGGAACCCGAACTTCAACGTACCGCCGGCCATCTTCAGATTCCATTTCTTGGCGAGCTCGCCGTCCAGGGCCGGCGGGGCTCCAGTAATGCCGCCCGCCGCGCACACGACTTCGCGATCGCCCGCCTTGCGGTACTTGTCGAGATTCTCGGGATCGACGATCCTGACGGCGACGCCTTCCCCAAAAACAAGAGCCGCATTGACCTTCAACGCCCTGGAATCCTCCGCAAAGAGATCGACGACCGTGATTTCGAGTTCTTTCGTCACCGTCAGCGACGCACAGTTTATCGCGCCGCCCAGCCCGGACAAAACGGACACTTTCAGCTCCTTTTCTCCGGCATCGAACGTCGCACCCGGTCGAACCGTCAGCGGCGTATTTTCGGGAAACGAGCGGGTGCCCCGGATCTTGAGCGCGCCTTCCTCGACCGTCGTGCCGCCCGTGTAGGTGTTGACGCCACCCAGCCCCAAAGCCGGCTTGCCGCGCTTCACGAGTCTGCCGCCCGCGCGATTCGCGCCCGTCAACACATAGGCACATTCGTAGCGCGACTGCCCGTCCGCCGACCGCACATACACCTTCGTCGTCTCGCCGTAACCGCTGCCCGGCGCCAGAACCGAAACGCCGGTCAGTTTCCGCGCCGCCGGATCGCATTCCGCCACGGCCACCGCGCCGCAGCTGCCGTCAGGCCCTTCGATCTCCACGAACGCCGGCCCGCAATACGCCTCCTTCGCATATGTCTCGTCGCCCGTCGGCAGGATGACGGACGCAAGACCGCGACCCATCGCGTCGGACAGGTCGTTCGTGATGACGAGTTCGGAAGTCTCCGTGACCTCCACATCTTCCGATTCCGCCTTCAGGCCGGACATGTCGACCGTCATGCCGCGTGCGCCGAGTTCCCACCGCGACGGCGCGGACTGATCCGCGTTCAGGAGGTTTTTCGCCCACGAGGCCCAGAACGTCGGCTTGAGCACGCCGCCGTCGAACCAGACGCAGCTTGCGGACGCCGCCTCGGCGTTCCCGGCGTACAGCCGACCGATTTCCAGCATGCCGCCGTCCGTGACGGCCACACGGGTCGTCGCCGCGCCGCTTGCGGGGCCGAGAACCAGTCTGGACGTCTCGTAGACCGAACCTTCGCCCGTCACGGCGAGAACGCCCGTCGCGCCGTCGCCGTTCGCCAGCTGCGTCGTCTTGCTGCGGTCATAGGCATTGTCGCCCGTCGTCCGGAACTGTCCGCCACCGCTGACGCGGATCAGGGAACGGCTCGCCACGCCCCCGGCGTCGCCCGTCGCCGTAACCACCCCGTTCGTCGCGCGGATTGCGCCGCCGTCCGCCAGCACAAGCGCGGTCGAACCCGATCCTGAAGCGATGTTCAGCTGCCCTGCGAAGTCCGCCGTGCCGCCCGACACCGTGTAGGCGGCGTAGGACTTCTCCGCCTGCCCGATGCGGACGATCCAGCCGTTGGGGTCGGTCGACCTGAACGCGCCGGCCGTCTGATAGACCGCACACGGCTCCGCGACCTTCCCCGCGCCGCACAGCCTCAGCATGTTGCCGACCGTGAAGTCCGCACCGATGAAGGTCATGCCGCCCTGAAACCAAACGCTGTCCGTCGAGGTGAAAGCCCCGTCAAAGTAGTGAAACCCCTTGCCCGTCAGGACGACAGCCGCCGTCGCGTCCGCCGCGCCCGCGATGCGCGTGACGCACGTCGCATTGTCCTGTCCGATCGCCGTCTCCTTCTGAACGGAGACGGGCTGCGCAAGGCTGTTTTCGCCGTTCCACTTGCCCTTGAACGCGCCGCCCGCAAACTCGACCTTGCAGTTCAGTTTCTTGGCGCCGTGCGCCTCGAGCGTACCGCCCTCCATCCGCAGAACCGTCTTTTCAGGATCCGTGAAGACCGGGTCGTTCTGCCAGGCGATGACGCCCGTCTGGTTGCAGATCGTGCCGGCGCCGACCGTCAGCGTCGTGCCGCTGCGCAGCATCCAGCTCGCCCCGCCGTCTGCGCGCGTCAGCGTATACCCGTTGAGGTTGAGCGCCTTGCTGATGCCGAAACGGGACGGGACGGCGATAGAGGCGTCGCCCGAAAGCGTCAGCGATTCAAGCATGTTGTCGTTGTTTCCGCTGCCCGAATCCGTATAGCGGAACGCGCCCTTCCCGTCCGCGCCTTTGCCGCAGATCGTGACGTCGTGTCCGGCGAAGAAGACGGTGTTCCAGTCGCCGGGGTTGGCAAAGTTGAGGTGCAGCGTCGCCGCGTCGCCCGTCACTTCGACCTTCGTGTCCGATCCGACGGCCGCCGCGTCCTTCAGCGTCAGCGTGCCCGCCTGAATGTCGACCGCTCCGGCAAAGGCCGTCGTCGCAACCGTCAGCACGGCTTCGCCCGCTCCCGTCTTGACCAGCTCGTTCACGCCGGAAGGCAGGGGTTTGTCGTAGGTCTCGCTTTCGCCGGTGCCGACATCCAACGTGAGGACGCCGTCGACAGCGTCCGGGTACTCCGCCGCGAACGCGAGTCCGGGCAGGACGGCCGCCAGCGCAGCCCAAGACAATATGAATCTGAGAGCTTTCATCAGTTCCTCCTTAGTTGTACCTGTCATTTTGAAATCCTGGAATCGATGAACTCGACCTTTCCGCACGAGCCATCCGGCACGGGATACTTTCCGCAGCCGATGAACGTGTTGTTCTCGAAGCGGATGCGGTCGAAGATCGGGTAGGTCGAGGACTCCCACCCCGGCGCGTAGCTCGGTTGGCGGAGATAGGTCGAGAGGAAGATCACCTCGTCCCGCTTCTTGCCCCTGGCGCCGGCCTGGCAATTGTCGAACGTGCAGTTGCGCACGACGCAGTTCGTCACGCCCACGCCCTCGCACCAGAGGTCTTCCGTCCAGCCCGTCATGATCTTCAGCGCCTCGTTTTCAGTGTGCCAGAAGCGGCAGTTCTCGATCAGCACGTCGTTGCACTGGATGATCACACCGCGCGCGCGGTTGCCGCCGAAGGTGCAGTTCTTCAGCACGACGCCGTCCGAGCAGTACGAGCGGTTGAAGAGGACGAAGCCGTACTTGTGCGTCTTGGGCGGGACCGGCCCGTCGAAGAAGACGGCCGCCGCCTGTGGCTTGCCCGCCACGGGCTCCTTGCGGACGACCCGGCGAAGCACATTCGTGCAGGGCGAGTAGTCGGCGTTGCGGATCTCGATCTCGTCCCCGACGTCGAACGACCCCGCCCCGTTCCGCACCTCCAGCGCGTCCGCCCCGCGCACTTCCGGCGCCCAGGCCGTGACGTCATGGACGTTCAGGCAGTCGTCCGCCCCCAGCGCGAAGTCGCAGTCCTCAAGCCGCAGGTTCCCCCGCGACTTCACCACGTGCACATGGTCGGCGGTGCAGGAGATGACGCGCTTCGGGTCGTCCGCCGGCGGACGGATCGTCACGCGCCGCAACAGCGTGTCGCGCTGCTTGCCGGCGATCGTGAACGCCGCGCCGGGACAGGAGAGGATGCGCACGTCCTCGACCGTCAGGCCGCTGTTCGAGGCGAGCTGGAAGCAGTGGCGGTCGTAGTAGTAGTGCTGCGCACGCCAGACCGACCCGGTCGGCAGGTTCGCCGCGCCGTTCTGGTGGATGCGCAGGACGTTGCCCGAGAGCCACTCCTTCCTCTTGTCTTTTCGGGGGCCGACCCATGACATGTCGACGCCGCGCCCCAAATTGGAGAGTTCGGTGCCGACCGCCCGCGCCTCCGCGTCCCACGCGCTCAGGTAGGCGATGCGCACGTCGCGGCGGGGGAAGCGCCTGTAGTCGACGAATTCGAGGTCGAAGTATTTGTCGTTGGCTTCCCGCACCTTCACGAGACTGCCGAGCGGATCCTTCTCCCAGTCCCAGTCGACGGACAGGTTCCTGACCGTCGTCCGTTCGCAGTCCATCACGCGGAAGCTCTCACCCTTCTTGCGGAAGAAGACGAACTTCGCGCCGCCGCCGTCGAACGTGAAATCGCGCAGCCGCTCCATCCAGACGGGCGTGTCGGACGTGAAGCGGTACGTGCCGGGGGCGACCCTCAGCCCTGCCGCCTTATTCCGGCGGCACCAGTCAAGCGCCTTGTTGAGCGCGGGGACGTTGTCCGCCGAATCGACGGAAACGCCGAATGCGGCCGCCTCGGCGACCGGGGCCGACGGCGCTTCCGCGCCGGAAACGGGGATCCACGCCGTCAGTGCCCCCATACACAATACGGGTATTATTTTCATATGACTCCTGCCACATCTCCAATTGCACCTCCGGCCGCCGAAGAAGCCGGACGGGATCCCCCGCCCCGGACGGGAAAGACCGAGCGGGAGATCCCCTTTCGCGCTTTCGCCCGCATGGGTTCGCTCTCAGGCGCAAACCTGTTGCTTGCGGCGCAGCGCCAGCATGCCCGCACCGAGAAGAAGCATCAAGCCGCTCGTCGGTTCCGGAAGGTTCGAGATCGTGAGGGTGCCGTATTCCGTTGAAGTGGAAAACTTGCCGCTCGACTTCACCTGGCTAAGCACATCAGACCATGTGACGAACTGGGGAGTCGTGCCTGTCCCGTTGAAGAAGAACTTGAGCTGGTAGACATCATACCAGCTGTCCTTCGTCATATCGTCCCAACCAACCGACTGGGCCTGCAGCGTCCCGTTCTCCCACCGGAAGCCACTGGAAGGCGAACCCGAGCGGGCTTCCCACCTTTCGGACGAGCCCATCCAGTTGGATCCACGAATGGCAGCCTTCTGGGAATTATCTGAAGGCTTGGCCTTATCCGCCAGAGAGAAGAACTCGACGAAGTTGACCTGTTTGCCCTCTGCCGGTTCGATTTCCCATGTGAACACGCCTGCCGAAACGACGGTAGACGCAACCACTGAGACTGCCGCTATCATTGTCTTTATGTTCATTGTTTCTTGTTTCCTTTTTGTTGTTTCTGGGAATTTACTTGCGTTTCCCGCACGAACACCCAGGGCGTTCGTACGGAACTTCTTTGTCGAGAAGAGGCTGTGAAAGGAGAAAAACCACCCGCCGCGGTTCCATTTGAAACCGCGCAAACAAGTGTAGTAGTAGGGTAGGGACCGCAGTCCCCTGCGGCCCTTTGGGCTCGCAAGGAACCGCGCCCAGCGCCGCGCAG
>DJRS01000178.1:0-302 GCA_002440145.1 Verrucomicrobia bacterium UBA6354 | reverse complement strand
GGGGGGGGGGGTACTTGGACGCGAGCGGACGCAACAGAACGCGTTCTGACGCGCCCTGCGGGCGTTTCAGCGCACGGGAAGCCCCGTGCCCTTGCCGCCGCCGTTTATCGTGTACCTGCCAAACCATTTTATGTGAGTATTATAACATAATTGTCAGGACGTGTAAACCCCCAATTCGCGGAAAACTCCGAGGGGCGGCAAGGGACTGGCAGGACGGGTAGGACAAGTGGGACAGGTGGGACGCCACCCCCTCTACATTATCTACATTCTCTACACGGTTAATTACCGTGCGGGCGGCAGGG
>DJRS01000131.1 GCA_002440145.1 Verrucomicrobia bacterium UBA6354 | reverse complement strand
GTGGGACAATTAGGACGCCGCCACCAAATCCTGCCCATCCTGTAAATCCTGTCTAAAACCCCTTCTTTCCGTTCTCCCGATCTCCACGGCCCATTATCGCCCCGCCTGCCTACATCTTCTTTATTCTCTACACGGTTGATTACTTCTCACTCCACATTGTTTTAGACCACTGAAGACACAGAAGCCGCTTCGCGGCGCACAGAACACGCGGAAAAAGCCCCCTTCCGTATCTTCTGTGTGCCGCCGCAGGCGGCTTTCTGTGTGTTCAGTGGTTTTCTCCATTTTCTGCATTTCCTGCACGGTTGAATAGGATAGACCCCCTCTCGGCAAAAGTTGGTGCCGGGCGCGCGAAGCCTTGGGCGGAACGTTAGTGCAGCCTTTCGTCTCCCTCCAGAGTTTAAAAGGAAACGACATGGAACTGAATATTGACTGGCGCGGTCTGCCGAGAGCCGTACTGAAGGTCGTCTGGCCGTTCGTGGCAGTGCCTTGGGTGGGCAGTTCTCGGGCAGCCCGATCGGATTTGGGGCTGTTTCAAGGCAACCCGTCCGTCGTACGCTCCTTGAGAATCGCGGCAATACGATCGACGGCGCACGTATCGCCTTCCAAAAGCCGCACGGCGGAATCCAGCCGAGAAACAGCCGCCTGGCGGGCCGCCGGATCCGACAGCCACATGTTCAGCCACCGTGCGACGGCCACCGGAGTAAAATCCTCCTGCAGAAGTTCCGGCATGGGTTCCGCGCCCTCGCCCCCGGCTTTCTCCCAGATGATATTCGCCAGACCCACATGCTTCACGCCCGTAATGGCATGGCGCAAAAACCACGCCAACAGCGGGTCCACCTTGTAGACCAGCACGGTCGGGCATCGCGCGAGCGCCGCCTCCAACGTGGCCGTCCCCGAGGCGACGACCGCGCATTCCGCACGCTGCAGGACGTCTCGTGCGCCGCCCCGTTGCACCACGACGTCCTTGTCCGCGGCTGGATTCGCCGCGACAATCCGCCGGATGGCCGCCTCCGCACGCCCGTTCGCCGCCGGTACCACAATGCGCCGCGCCCCTTTCACGTTTTTAAGCGCGGCGAGCATAAGCGGCAGATGCCGTTCGATCTCCCCGAGCCGGCTCCCTGGAAGAGCCGCGACAAGCCCGGCTTCCGTCGCCTGGGCCGCGCCAAACGACGCGGCGAGCGGATGCCCTACAAAGGTCGCGAACCCCGGCTTGAACAGGCGCGGCTCGAACGGGAAAAAGCAGCACAACCGGTCCAGCGCGGCCTCGATCTTAGGTATGCGCCCCGCCTTCCACGCCCAGACTTGCGGACACACCACGTGAACCGTGCGAATGCCCCGCTTCTTCGCATAGGCCGCAAGCTTCAGATTCATCCCCGGGTAATCTATCGTGCAAACGGCATCCGGACGCCATTCGTCTATCGCCCGCTCGAGTGTCCGCTTCACCCGCAAGAAGAAGAAAATCCTCTTCAATACGGCCAGGAAGCCGAAAACCGCCAAATCCTCCGTCTTGAAGCCGTACGTGTCGTAGCCCCGGATCTCCGCCCCCCGCAAGCTTGCGGAGGCCTTCAGGGCGTTTGCGTAAACAACGCCGCTTTCCTCGCCGGCCAGCAAAAGAATCTTCATGGCCGCAAAGGCGCGGGGGGAAGCCCCGAATCCACGCCCACAAGCGCGATACCGTGTCTGTTGGCGAACGCGACAACGTCCGCGCGGTCCAGGAGAACGAGACGCCCCGCCTGGAAAACGAGCGCCGAAATCCCCGCGCGGCGCATGACTTTCAGCGTCTTGAGCCCCACGACCGGGATGTCGAAGCGCATGTCATGCCCCTCGCGCGCCGCCTTGAAGACGATGGCGCCCCTGCCGCCCAGCTTTCCGCCGCGGCGAATCGCGGCATTCGTCCCCTCGAACGCCTCGACGGCGAGCACCATCCCGCCCTTGACGACGACCGTCTGCCCCACGTCGTGAAGCCCCATGTCATGCGCCACCCGGGCCGCATGGAAGGCGTCGGACCTTTCCTGTTCCGTCAAACCGCGGTCCGTCAACGCCCCGACGCCCGGCATGTTCCCGTCCAGATACAGGCTCGCCGGCAGGACATGCGCCCCCGCCGCCGTCAGCTTTTCGATGAGCTTGCCGAATATGGAATGCGCGTTCTTGACCGGCATCTCCGCCAGCCATGCCTTCGTCTCCGCGTCGAATCGCCCGCGAAAGAGGGAAACCGGGCTGATCTGGCCCGCGAGAATCGCGCCGTCGTAGCCGCCGGCGCCGATCCACCGGATGCCCTTGGCGACCTGTGCAACCGCCTCCCAGTGCACATGGTCCGCCGCTGCGCATGTCGCGCGCGCCGTGGATCCCTTCACGCCCAGGACGTCGACACAGGGAACGCCGGCGCGCTTCGCACCCTCGACGACAAGCCGTGGATACTCCCCCGCGCCGGCTATGACGATCAGCCGCTCCACCTGTTACTTGTAGAAGTTGCCGTACGCGCGGATCTTCGCATACCGCGCCGCCAAAAGGTCGTCCGCCGAAAGCTTCGCCAGTTCGTCCAGCGCCGCGACGACCGCCTGCTTGACCGCTGCGCACGCCGCCATCGGGTCCTTCTGCGCCCCGCCTTCGGGTTCCGGGATGATGGCGTCGATCGCCCCGAGCTTCTCGAGGTCGTGCGCCGTGATCTTGAGCGCCGCGGCCGCTTCCGGCGCCTTCGCCCCGTCGCGCCACAGGATTCCCGCGCATCCCTCGGGCGAAATGACCGAATAGACCGCGTTCTCCATCATGAGGATCTTGTCCCCGACGGCGATCGCAAGCGCGCCGCCCGAACCGCCCTCGCCCGTGACGACGACGACGATCGGCGTCTTGAGTTCGCTGAAGAACTCCAGGCTCTTGGCGATCGCCTCGGCCTGCCCGCGCGCTTCGGCCGTGTCGCCCGGATACGCGCCGGGCGTGTCCACGAACGTCACGATCGGATTGTGGAACCGCTCGGCGAGTTTCGCCAGGCGCATCGCCTTGCGGTAGCCGTCCGGATTGGCCATGCCGAAGTTGGCCTCCATGTTCTCCTCGACCGTCGCGCCCTTGTGGTGCCCCAAGACGAGGACCTTCCGGTCTCCGAGCGTCGCGAATCCGGCGATGAGCCCCCGGTCGTCGTTCACCAGACGGTCGCCGTGGAGCTCCTCGAAGTCGCTGCACACGTTGGCGATGAAATCGCGGATGTGGGGCCGTTTCGGGTCGCGCGCCAGCTGCACACGTTCCCACGCCGTCTTCCCGGCCGTTTCTGTCTTGTTCGTAGCCATGAAAATATCTCCTTAAAAACCCCAATATTCCAGCATCTTCGCGATAAAACGCTTCATGTCCTTGCGTTCCACGATCTTGTCGATGAACCCGTGCTTCTCCAGGTACTCCGCGCTCTGGAAGTCCGCCGGCAGCTTCTGGTGGATCGTATTCTCGATGACGCGCCGCCCCGCGAAGCCGATCAAGGCGC
The DNA here is from genome assembly GCA_002440145.1 of Verrucomicrobia bacterium UBA6354. GTDB lineage: Bacteria > Verrucomicrobiota > Kiritimatiellia > RFP12 > UBA1067 > UBA1067. Next base: position 4,713 of record DJRS01000131.1, on the reverse strand, counting down.
GCGGCTCGGTGATGTTGATGTCCCCGAGCATCGCATACGAGGCCGAAACGCCTCCCGTCGTCGGATCGGTCAGCACGCTGATGTACGGGAGTCCCGCCGCCTTCAGCCGCGCAATCGCCGCGGACGTCTTGGCCATCTGCAGAAGCGAGAGGATGCCCTCGTGCATCCGCGCCCCGCCCGAGGCGGAAAACAGCACCAGCGGGCGACGTTCCTTTATCGCCTGCTCGCACGCCCGGGCGATGCGCTCGCCCGTTCCCGTCCCGAGCGAACCGCCCATGAACGCGAAATCCATGACGCCCAGCATGACCGGATGCTTCTCGATCGTGCACGTCCCCACGGTGACGGACTCGCCCTCGCCCGTCTTCTCGATCGTCGCCTTGACCTTGTCCGCGTAGGCGCCCGTCGCGTCGTGGAAGTGCAGGTGGTCCGAATAGCCGACTTCGCGGCAGATTTCCTCGAACGAACCCGCGTCCGCGATCTGCGCGATGCGTTCGCGCGCCGACAGCCGCCCGTGGTAGTTGCACTTCGGGCAAATCCCCCCGTGCGCCTTCCACGCCTCTTTCGAAAAGTGGCTCTTGCATTTGGGACAGATCGCCCACAGCGCCTTGGCCGGCGGAATCTTCGGTTTGTCTTTCGTGGCTTCAAACCAACTCATTGCTTGTTCTCCTGATTAAAGTCTCGCCCGCCCCTCAGAGCGGCATGTAGAATATCCGGTAAAGCGACGCAGGGCCGCCGACCGCCTTGAACGTGTGCTTCACGACATTGTTGTAGTAGGCCGTATCCCCCGCGTAAAGCGTGACGGTCTGCTGCCCGTAGACGAGCTCGACCGTCCCCGACAGGCAAATGAGCAACTCCTCGCCCTCGCTCGCCTGCACGGTTTCGCTCGCGCCATCCTCCATGTCGACGCGGTACGGATCCATGTTGCGGTCCGTCTTGCCCAGCGCCAGCGAACGGTACGTCACCCCCGGCAGATCCACGACCGAGTCGTGGATCTTCACCGTCGCATTGTCCGCCGCGCGCGTCACCACGGGATCGGGACGGAACTGGTCGTCCGTGAAGGTGCCGACCCGCATGCCCAGCGCGCGCGCCAGACGGGAGAGCACCCCCAGCGCGGGAATGACCTCTCCCTTCTCCACCGCGTTGATGAACTTCTCGTCAATGCCGCTTTTCTGCGTCAAATCGTACACGCTCATGCCGAGTTTCTCCCGGCACGATCGTACGCGCATTCCTATTTTGTCTTGTATGGACATTCTGAACCTCACAATTGCAACACCCCTATTATACCATAAATCGCCCGCCGCGTGTGAAATATCCGCGCATTCTCTTTGCCGCGGCCTCGATATCCCGACAATCCAATACCCCTTTTCGCAGGAGTTCCGCCTCTTCGTACCTGAACAAAGGAGGCATGCGCCCGCCGGAACCACTTCCCCCGGCGGATGCCCTGCGGGGAAGCGGAACCAAGGCCGCGCAATCAAGCCGGGAAGAATGCCCTGAGCCCCGACCCTCTCGCGTGCCCACGAGACGCGTCTGCCCCACCCGGTCGTCACACGGAAGCAAACGGACAAGCGCGGAACTTTCCGCCTGGAGGTGGCTTCGTACGCACCGTCGCGCCGGCGGGGAAACAGGGACAGTAGACGGGAACATTCCTTGTTTTTAGGCGATATCTCGATGTTTTGCAGTTTATTTCAATCGAAAACGCAAACTATTTTATCCTTTCGCGTCTGCAGACGCTTCCTTCTCGTGCCGTTGATTCTCGTGCCCTTGGGAATTCTTTCTCATGGGCATTTTGGCGGACAGAAAGCGCCATAGTTTTCAACTGCGGTTTTTAGGCTAAAAAGGCACGGGCTTTTATATCGTTTCTCTCGGGCTTTTGGTCGCAAGTCAGTGAGAAAAACGGGGACCATCCCCCTGGAAAACAACTCTCGCGCCCGTGGGAAACCGTTTCCCTTGGGCGCGAGAGAGGGGTGGTTCAATCCGAACCGCCATATGGGAAGCGTCACTTCGCGCAGGCGCCATTCGCATTGCACGTGCACGGATTCTGCCCGCAGCAGCATGCGCACGCCGCACCCGGTGTGCAGGTTTTGGCGCAGCACGCCGACGCGGACGGCTTGCAGGCGCAGCAACCCGAAACGAACGCCACCAGACCCACGGCGACCGCCGCGGCAAACATGTTCTTGACTTGCTTCATCTTTTTGCCCTCCTTTAGGCTTTCCTTTACAAAAAACAGGCAGACGCCCTTCAGCGCGCAGGCTTCATGCCGTCCGGCAAAGGGCGCGTAGCCAGCTCGAGGATCTTGTCCAGCTTCGCCTCGATGCGGTCCAGTTTCTCCTCCACGCCGTCCACACGCGCCTCCACCCGGTCGCCACGAACATCCACTCGCGCCAATATGGCGGCCGTCCCCTTCGTCACCGCGTCGTGGATTTCGGCGTGGGAGACGCCGCCGGCCTGCCGCCAGACGAACCAGGCGACCAGAACCAGCGCGCCCGCGAGCGTGGCGAAAAACAGTCTCTTCTTCATTTCCGCACCGTCCCGTCACCCGTCACGCGGTATTTGTAGGTCGTCAGCTCTTCCAACCCCATGGGGCCGCGCGCGTGCAATTTGTCGGTCGAAATGCCGATTTCCGCGCCCATGCCGAACTCCGCGCCGTCCGTGAAGCGCGTGGACGCGTTGTGGTAGACGCAGGCGGAGTCCACGTCGCGCAGGAACTGCGCGGCATGCGCGGCATTCTGCGTGACGATTGCGTCCGAGTGGTGCGAGCCGTAGGTGTTGATGTGCGCAATCGCCGCCGCGCAGTCGGGGACGACGCCCACATTCAGCTCGAGCGCGAGGAATTCGCGCCCCCAATCGTGGCCGGGCTCTTCGGGCATATGCAGCTTGACGCCGCGTCCTTTCGCCCAGGCCGCCACCATCTTGAGGAACAGAGGCGCCACCTTCTCGTGCACCAGGAGGCACTCCACGGCGTTGCACGCCGAAGGACGCTGCACCTTGGCGTTGTCCAGAATGGAAAGCGCCATCGCCAAATCCGCCTCGTCGTCCACATAGACGTGGCACACCCCCTTGTAGTGCTTGAGGACGGGAATCAGCGCGGCTTCGCACATGGCGCGGATAAGGCGTTCCCCGCCTCGGGGAATCGCCACGTCCACAAGACCGACGGCGCGGACGAGTTCCGCCACGGCCTCGTGGCCGGGAATCGCCACGAACTGGACGGCGTCGCCCAGAATGCGCCGGGCGACCGCCGCGAGCGCGGCGTTGCTCCGGGCGGCTTCCTTTCCGCCGCGCAGGACGACGGCATTGCCCGTCTTCACGCAAAGCGCCGCCGTATCGACGAGGACGTTCGGACGCGACTCGAAGACGACGGCGACGACGCCAAAAGGTTCGCGCGTCTTTTCTATGGTGATGCCGCTCGGGCGCGTCCGCGTCCAGACGACTTCGCCGACCGGGTCGGGCAGCGCGGCCACCGTGCGCACGCCTTCCACCATCGCCGCGAAGCGCGCCGGCGTCAGGGTCAGGCGGTCGACCAGCGCCGGGGAAAGACCGGCTTCCCGCGCCGCGGCGACATCCGCCGCGTTCGCGGCGTCCAGGGCGCCCTTCTCTTTCTCGAGCGCATCCGCCAGCTCCAGCAAACGGGCGTCTTTCTCGGCCGACGTCCGCCGACGCAGATCCGCCGCGGCCGCACGCGCTTTTTTCGCCAGACTGTGGACATATTCCGTTGTCGTCACGTCGATCTCCTTTCCGTCAGAGGGAACTGGCCGGGAAGAACGTGCCGACCGACTTGCCCGCCAAAAGCGGCACCAGCACGCTCTTGCGTCCATTGGCGACATAGGTGTCGATGCCGGCCGAAACGGCGGCCTTCACCGCTTTCAGCTTGGAATCCATCCCGCCCTTTGAAAGCTTTCCCTTCTCGCCCGGATGCACCAGCTTCGCCGCGGCCCGGAAGTTCGCCACGTGGGCGATGCGCTTGCCCGCGGCGTCCAGGAGGCCGTCCACGCTCGTCAGAAGGATCAAGGCGTCCGCATGCACGAGACGCGCGATGAGATAGGACAGCCAATCATTGTCGCCGAACGTAAAGAGCTCTTTCATTTCTTCGTCGGCGACCACGTCGTTCTCGTTGACGACCGGCAGGACGCCCGCCTTGACGAGATGCTCCAGCGACTTCTTCACGTTCTGCGAGCGGTGGCGCGTCTCGAAGTCCGCATGCGTCAGCAAGACCTGCCCGATTTTGACGCCGCGCGCGCCGAAGAGCTTCTCGTACGCGCAGATGAACCGGACCTGCCCCACCGCCGCGCACATCTGGCAATCGTTGACGTCCCTCGGCCGTTCGCGGAATCCGAGCGATTCTATGCCGGCGGCTACCGCACCGGACGAAACAAAGACGATTTCGTGCCCGGCTTCCTTCAAATCGCACAGTTGTGCGACGAGCCGGCGCAACGTCGCGGGATTGGGCCTTCCCGCCTTGTTCGCGATGACGTGCGAACCTACTTTGACGACGATTCTCATGCCGATATTATATCAAATGTGCATTCCGCCGTCACCTCGTATCTGCACTTCTTTCTTGCCGGGAAAAGTTTACCCTGTCGTGAGACACCCGGGACAGGTCGTTCCGAGGGGAGGGGGCAAACCGTCCGGGGAACCTCTTGCCGCCCGTCGGCGCTTGCTCCGCAAGAGACGAGGGGCGGCGTTTCAAGGAAACCGCATCGCCGTTCCGGCGCAACG
>DJRS01000083.1:7084-16516 GCA_002440145.1 Verrucomicrobia bacterium UBA6354 | reverse complement strand
TGGGCTCCGCGGGTACCGCTCACTAACACAAGCGAACAGGTTTTTAGAGAGACCGCTTCGCGGTCTGGTGGTGGGTGCGACGGGCCGCAGGGGACTGCGGTCCGCATGGTTTGGCCGGGGAGACTCCAGCACACTTTCACTTCCATTTTCACGTAAAATATGCTACAATAGTAAGCAATATGAACAGAATTCTCGAGAAGAAACAATTGTCCGACAATGTCTACCAGATTGTCGTGGAAGCCCCCCTTATAGCCCAAGAACGCAAGGCGGGGCAATTCATCATCTTGATGGTCGATGCGGAGCATGGCGAACGCATCCCCTTGACGATTGCGGATGCCGATGCCGCGCGCGGCACGATCACCCTTATCTATCAGACTGTCGGTGCGACGACGATGAAACTCGCGCGTCTCGGCGTCGGCGACGCGCTCGGAGCCCTTGTGGGGCCGCTCGGGCGTCCGACCTCCATCCGCGGAACGAACGGCAAGCCGACGGGACGCGTCGTTTGCGTGGGCGGCGGTATCGGCGTCGCCCCGATGCACCCGATCGCCCAGGCGCTCAAGGCCGCCGGAAACGACGTGACCATCATCATGGGCGCCCGCAACAAGTCCCTCTTCGTCATGGAGGACGAGATGCGGGCCATTGCCGGCGACAAGCTCATCCTCATGACGGACGACGGCTCTTCGGGGCGCAAGGGACTCGTCACGGAACCGCTGAAGGAACTATGCGAGAAAGGCGCGGTCGACGAGGTCATCGCCATCGGCCCGCCGATCATGATGAAGTTCTGCGCGTTGACGACGAAGCCCTTCGGCGTGAAAACGGTCGCCTCCCTCAACACGATCATGATCGACGGCACCGGCATGTGCGGGGGCTGCCGCATCACCGTGGGCGGCGAGACGAAATTCGTCTGCGTGGACGGACCCGAATTCGACGCGCACCAGGTCGACTGGGAACTGATGCTCGAGCGCATGGGTTCCTTTAAGGCGGAAGAGCAAAAGGCGAAAGAGCATCTGTGCAAGGCCGGCATCTTCTCGGCCCCAACCAAATAATCACAAGCAAGGATTTAGAATCATGACACCGAAAGAAAAAATGGCCATCCCTCCGCAGGCCATGCCCGAACAGGAACCGCACGTGCGCGCCCGCAACATGAAGGAAGTGGCGTGCGGCTATACGGCCGAAATGGCCAAAACGGAAGCCTCGCGTTGTTTGCAGTGCCCGGCGAAGCCCTGCATGAAGGGATGCCCCGTCGCCATCAACATTCCCGGCTTCCTCGCGAAAGCGGCCGAAGGCGACTTCGAAGGCGCGCTCGCGATCATCCGCGAAACCTCGCTCTTGCCCGCCGTCTGCGGACGCGTCTGCCCGCAGGAAAAGCAGTGCCAGAAGTTCTGCACCATGGGCAAGCTCCTGAAAGACGTCGAGAAGTCCGTCGCCATCGGGCGCGTCGAGCGCTTCTGCGCGGACCATGTCCGCGAGGCGGGCCTGACCGAGTCGGATACTGTGGCGCCCGCAACCGGAAAGAAGGTCGCCGTCGTGGGCTCGGGTCCCGCGTCCATCACGGTCGCGGCGGACTGCGCACGCGCCGGCCATGCCGTGACGATGTTCGAGGCCTTCCACAAGCCGGGCGGCGTGCTCGTCTACGGAATCCCCGAATTCCGTTTGCCGAAATCCATTGTGCAAAACGAGATTGACGGGCTCAAGAAGCTCGGCGTCAAGGTCGAGACGAACTTTGTCGTGGGGCGCACGCGCCATCTCAAGGATTTGATGGACAAGGACGGCTTCGACGCGGTTTTCGTCGGGACGGGTGCCGGTTTGCCCAAGTTCATGAACATCGAGGGCGAGAACCTCATGGGCGTCTTCAGCGCGAACGAATATCTGACGCGCGCCAACCTCATGAAGGCGTACGACGAAGAACATAACGACACCCCGTATTGGCACGGCAAGCGCGTCGCCGTCCTCGGCGGCGGCAATGTCGCCATGGACGCGAGCCGCATGGCGCTTCGCCTGGGAGCCGAGAAAGTCTATCTCGTCTATCGCCGCAGCGAAGCCGAAATGCCCGCGCGCGCGGAAGAAGTCCATCACGCGAAAGACGAAGGCGTGGAGTTCCGCACGCTTCAAAACGCCAAGCGCGTTCTGGGGGACGAAAAGGGACGCGTCAAGGGGCTCGAGTGCCTGAAATACGAACTGGGCGAACCCGATGCCTCGGGCCGGCGCAGCCCCGTCGCGATCCCCGGCAGCGAATTCACGCTCGACGTCGATACCGTTGTCGTCGCCGTCGGCAATGCCTCGAATCCGCTCATCCCGGCGACGACGAAAGGTCTTGAAGTCAACAAGCGCGGAAATATCGTCGTGAATCCAGAGACGAACGAAACGTCCATCCCGGGCGTTTTCGCCGGCGGAGATATCGTATTGGGCGCGGCGACCGTCATCCTGGCAATGGGCGAGGGACGGCGCGCGGCGGCCGGCATCAACGCCTATCTGGCGCGGAAATGACGTCCGCGCGGACCGGACAAAAAAGGGGCGGCTTCCCGATTGGAAGCCGTCCCTTTTTTGTCCACTGGCATCTCGCGCGCGCTACTTGGCGGGCTGGTCGAGCATCGTATCCATGAAATGCGCGAGAACGTCTTCGTATGCGGCGCGGTCGGGCGTTTCTTCGACGACGCTCTTTCCTATGGCCTTGGGCAATATGCGCGCCATCGAACCCGTCGTCAACTGCCAGGCGTCAAGCCCCATCAAGATGTTTCCGGGCTGCGCAAAAAGGCGTTTGCTGTGCGACAGGCCCTGCATGGCGCCGCACTTGCGCAAAAGAGCAGGGACGGGCTGCCAGTCCGGGCCCTTGAGTACGCCGCGCGCTTGCGCGTAAAGGCCGTCCAGGCACGTGCCTATGGCCAATGCGTATCCGTGCGGCAGGCGATAGTTGCTCATCGCTTCGAGCCGCAAAGCGCTCCACTGCGCGAAGTCCGTCGGACCTTTCTTTGCGCGCGAAGCTATCATGCTGCCGACAAGTTCTTTCGCGGCATCCTCGTCGCGAACGGCCAGGGAATCCGCGTTGTCCGCAATCCATTTGAAGATCGCGGCATCCTGTATCGCGGCGTAACGCACGCATTCGCCCAGGCCGCCGCGCCACACGCCGTCGAGAACGGTACGCGTGAAGGCGACATCCACAACAACCGCGTCGGGGTGCGACGGCAGGCGATAGGCGTCTTTCACATAGCCCTCGTTGAGCGCGGCATAATCCGAATACGCGCCTTCGGCCTGCGCAGCAAGCGTCGTGGGCATGCGCACGAACTTGACGCCCGCGCGAATCTGAGCGGCCGCAAACCCCGCAACGTCCAGCACGCTGCCGCCGCCGATGGCCAGCAAAACGTCTTTCCGTCCGATGCGCGTCTCGATCGCCGCGCGCGCCACGCGCATGGCGCTTTGGCGATTGTCGTTCTTTATCTTCTCGCCGCCCGCCAATATGACGGCAGGCCCCGCAAGCTTGATTCCGTGCGCCTGGAAGTAATGTCCGATGCGTGAACCCAAACCTTCCGTATAGTGCACGACGTTGTAATCCGCCACGAGCAGAACGCGCGGCATTTCGCCCTCTCCGCATTCACGCAAAGTATCCGCCAACGTCGCATCCGTTTCGTCGAAAGCGTTCGCCACAATGCGGACGGGATACTTTCCCTCCACCTTCCACGAGACAATGGACTCCTCTGATTTCTTTATTCTAGCCATGCCAATCATTTACCCTTGATCTTGACAGTGTCGCAATGGAACATCATGTTTAAGATTATACCATTTTTTGTCCGTTTTTCAAGCTGGCGGATTGCAAAAGCTCGCGCGCGTGCCGGTAGACGACGCCGCCTTCCGCGCCGCCTCCCAGCATGCGGGCGATTTCGGCAATGCGCGCCTCGCCGGAAAGGCAAACCGCCGTAGTGCGCGTGCGCCCGCCGGAGACGGACTTCGAAACGGCGAAGTGCCGCGCGCCGTAGACGGCGCTTTGCGGCAAATGGGTTATCGCGACGACCTGCCGCCCTTCCGCGACGGCTCTCATTTTCTCCCCGACCGTGCGACCCGTCTCGCCGCCGACATTGGCGTCTATTTCGTCGAAGACGAGCGTGCCGATGGTGTCGTGCGACGCGAGAACGCTCTTGAGCGCCAGCATGACACGCGCGATTTCGCCGGAACTTGCGATCTCCTCCAACGATTTGCTTCCCTCGCCCGGATTGGGCTCCAGCATGAAAACAACCTTGTCGCAGCCGTCCGCCGCAGGTTCCCGCGGTTCCAGCCGGACGTCGAATCGCGCCTTGAGGAATCCCAGATCGCGCAGTTCCTGCGTCACGACGCGTGCGAGCCTGTCGCCTGCCGCGCGCCGGCGGACCGTCACATGCCGACCGGCGGCGCAAACGTCGGCGAGCGCCGCCCTTTCCGCCTGCTCGAGTTCTGCAAGCCGCTGTTCGCGGTTCTCGAAGTCCGCCAGCCGCTTCTTCTTTTCCGCCAGTATCGTGCCGATCGCGCGCGAAAAGGCATCCTGTCCGGGAACCATGGACGGAAGATACTTGCGCTTCAGCCTGTTGACGACGCCGAGTCGTTTGTCCATCGCGGCGAACTCTTCGGGGTCGATCTCGAAACGCGACACGGTCTCCGCTATTGCGCGCGAGAGCTCCTGAAGGCGTACGGCGATCTCTTCCGTTTCTTTGGCCCATTCCTGCGCGTCCGGGCAATGCTTGGCCAGCGCGGCGAATTGCGGTCCGAGGCGCGCCAGTATCTCGCCCGCCCCGGAATCTCCATCCAGGGCTTCCGTCGCCTCGCGCGCCACCTGCGCCATTTCTTCCGCATGCGCAGCCGCGGCGTGCCGTTCGGAAAGGTCGTCGTCCTGTGCCGAAACATCCGCTTCTTCCAGTTCGTTCACTTGAAAACGCAAGAGATCCAGTTCGTCGTCGGATGTCGCCAACGCCTTCAGGCCGGCGATCTCGGCGCGCACGCGCTGGAGCCCGGAAAACGCTTTTTTGTAGGCGTCCAGCCCTACGGAACCGTAGCGGTCGAGCGTCTCGCGCTGGAAACGCTCCTCCAAAAGGCGCTGATTGGCGCGCGGTCCGTGAATGTCGACAAGAACCGCCGCGAGCTTCTTGAGCAGCGAAACCGTCGTGCGCGAGTCGTTCACCCACACGCGCCCCGCATCCTCCGCGCCGATCGTGCGCCGGATCAGCAACTCGTTTCCTTCGCAGGCGGGCAGACCGGCGTCTTCCAAAATGCCGGCGACAGCCGGCGACGACGCGCCGTCGATCCCGAACACCGCCTCGATCCGCGCTTCCTTCGCCCCCGTGCGGACGGCGGACGCTTCCGCCCGCCCGCCCAGGACAAGCTCGATCGCGCCGCGCAAGACGCTCTTGCCCGCCCCCGTCTCTCCCGTAAGCACGTTCAGCCCCGGGACGAATTCAAGTTCGGCCTTTTCGACGACCGCGAGATTCGAGACTGTCAATCGCTCCAACATGTCAACGCTCCGTCGGAAGCCCCCACTCCTCCAGCTTGCCCGCCATCCAGTCGAACGCCTGCTCCTGCATGGCGCGCGCCTTCCCGGGCTGAATCAGAGGCCCGCAGCAGCAGCGGATGTCCTTCGAGGTGTCGACGGGGCCAAAGTCCTTGAAGATGTTCTTGAGCAAGCCCTTCTTGCGCGTAAGTTGGCAGCGGGTATCGACGACAAGCGGCATGACGGGGCATCCCGCACGCTCGGCGAGCTTCGCGCCGATCGACGAGAAGACCTTGCGGCTGAACACTTCCTGGCGCGTCCCCTGGGGGAAAATGAGGAAGCTGCTCCCCTGGCGAATGCGCTCTTCGCCCACGGTCAGCAGTTTGACCAGGTCCTCGCGCGGCGACTTGCGTCCGATTCCGACCATGCCCATATGGGCCGCGGCGCGCCCCAGAAGCGGCAAGTGCGCGAGCGACTCTTTCGCCACCACGCTGAAAGGGCCGTATGTCAGCACGACCGGCGGCAGGAGGATCGTTTCCGTCGTGGACATGTGATTGCAGAGATAGACGACGGGGCCCTTGTACGCTTCGCGATTCTTCCATCCCTCCATGTGCACCCGTATGCCCAGCCGTTCGGCGCGCTGCACCGTCTTGAAGCACAAATGCGCCCAGCGTTCCGTCGTCAACTTGCCCATCGGCTCGTACAGCGCGCACATCGGGAAAACGTACGCGACCCCCATCGAATAGGAAAACGTCGTCCAAGGCCCGCCTTTGGCGCGTTCCTTCGGACAGCTTGCCTCGGACGTGTCGTACGCGCCCGTCCGCAAGAGTTCTTCTCGGAATTGCTCAAGTGTCGTCTTCTTCATCGTCTACTCCGCATTTTCGGCATCCGCGCTTTCCGCATCGGTCTGCCCGCTTCCCGTCGTATCGGCGGGCGGCTCGCTCCGGGGCTCGGCTTCTTCCGCTTTCTCTGCGGCTTTCGCCTGGCGCACTTCCCGCAGCTGCTCGCGCAAGGCGGCCAGATCCTCTCGCATGTTCTCCCGTTCGCGCTTGGCCTCTTCTTCGCGCGCTTTCTGCTCCGCTTCGCGCTTCGCCAGTTCGTCGGCGCGCATCTTCCGGCGCTGGCGCATGCGCGTAGAAGCGCCCAGCAACCCCTCTTTGGCGGAAACGTCCGCGGCCGGGCGGGCGGCCGGCGGGTTCTCCGGCGCGGTGGACGTCCGGGCGCGCGCGGAGGCGGCGTTCGGATTCGGCGTCGCTTCGCCGGAAGCCTCGCCGCCGAGGACCAGATCGAGTTCCACACCGTCCTTCTCTATTTTGGCGGTCCGCGCCGCGGCGTCCGCCGCGACGACCCGCCATCCGTCGCGCGATTCCCCCGCGGCAAGATAATAGTGCCGCGGCATTTTGGCGGAGGACGTGTCCGAGAAGCCCACGCGCACGACGCCCGCGGGATCCAGATTGATCACGCTGAACTTGACCGCGCGCTTGAGCTGCTCCTGCTCGACCGACAACTGCTTCTCCGCGCGGGCGGCTTCGCGTGCGGAAATCGTGCCGGGATTGACCGACGGGTCGAAGTTCGCCGGCGGCGCCCCGAACGGCGCGCGCGCGACGATGCCTTCATAGCGCGAATAGGGGCGCCGCTCGACAGCCGGCAGCCCGCCGCACGCAAGCGCGAACAAAACGACAGTTACAGCATGTCCGTTCACAGCCGGTCGACTCCTTCCGCATACAAATTGACGCGCGTGGGCAGATACGCCGCACGCCCGACATCCCACGAATGGAACAATCCTTCCAGATCGCCTCCGCGCAACGCGGCGCCGACCGTCTCCGTCCCCATGAGCTTCGCGAGCCATTCGGGACGCGCGCCGGCCGCCATTTCCTCCGCATGCCGCCGCAGAAGCGCGGCGAGAATCAAGACGCCGGCGCGGACCGGACGGTACGGCGCGGCGGGCGACGTCGAGAGGAGAATGCCGTCCAACACGGATCCCGCCGAAGCCCCTGCCGCGCACGCGTATCTGTAAGGGCGCATCTCCACGCCGCATGCGGACAGTCCCGGCTCCAGATCCTCCATGACCGCGCGGGCGTCCAGCCACGGCGCCCCCAGAACACGAAAGGCGAGCGCGCCCTGACGGTCGCAGTCGACGGCCGGATACGCCTCCGTGAAGACGGTCGCCGGATAAAGCGCCGCGCTGTCCCAGCTGCGGATGGCGGGGCTGGGCGGCATGAAGTTCGCCCACGGTTCGCGGCGCGCGTGGGACCACCCTTCCAGGCGCACCACGCGCAGATCCAAATCCAGCTTCTCCGCCTCGCGGATCCAAAGCGCGCATTCGCCCGGCGTCATGCCATGGCAAAGCGGCACGCCGATCGGCGCGACAAAGCTTTCGCGGCCGGGCTCCACGAGAGGCCCGTCCACAACATCCCCGAGCGGAATCGGCCGGTCCAGGACCGTCACGGGAATGTGCGCTTCGGCGCAGGCTTCGAGCGTGTTCTTCAATGTCGCCAGATACGTATAGCACCGCACCCCGATGTCGCACAGGTCGATCACCATCCGCGAGACGCCCGCCAGCATTCCGGGCGTCGGTTTGCGATGCGCGCCATACAGCGAGCAAATCGGCAGACCAAGGAATGGATGCCGGGCGTCCGCGGCGTTTTCGCCCGGGGCGAGCGCGCCGAAGAAACCGTGTTCGGCGGAATAAAGCGCCTTCAAACGTCCCGGAAAGCGCCGCGCCAGCAAAAACGCGGTGCGCGTCGCCTGCATCGTCAACAAGCCCAGCGGACCCGTCGACGACTCCAGATCGCGAAGGAGCTGTTCGTGATCGACGGTCATTCCGCGCCAGCCCCTTCCCCGCGGTCGAGCCGTGCGCGAAGAGACCCCAGGGCCGCCGCGGTGTTCGCGAGCGAAGGATCCCCTCCCGCCGCCACAAGATTGTCGCTCGCGGCGCCATGCAGCCAGACGGCCGCGCACGCCGCGGTGAACGCGTCGCCCCTCAGGTACGCCCACCGCGCCCCCAGGACGCCGGAAAGCAGATCGCCCATTCCGCCCAACGCCATGGCGGGATTCCCCGTGCCGTTCTTGTAGACGCGCCGCCCGTCCGCAGACACGACCAGCGTGTCCGGGCCCTTCAAAACGATCGTGGCGTGGTACCGCGCCGCCAATGCATGCGCAGCGCCCGATCTGTCCGCGGAGACTTTCTCGCGCCGGACGCCCAGCAGTCGCGCCGCCTCGCCTTCATGCGGCGTCAGCACGAGCTCCTGCCCCGAAACGGCCGTGTGCGGATTCGACTCCGCATACCAGCCGGCCAGAATCGTCAGCGCGTCCGCGTCCAGCACGAATCTTCCCGAACTGCCCGACAAGATCCGCGAAAGTATCGCCTGCGCGTTCAGTCCCGTCGAGAGCCCCATGCCGGCGACGGTGACGTCCGCCTTCGGCGGCACGCAGGCAAGCGTAAGCTTCGTGAACGTCGCTTCGGGAACATGCACGCCCGCGGCGATCCGCGATGCGTCCGGCACGACAAGCTGCACAAGTCCCGCGCCTGCGGCCCGCGCACCCAGCGCCGAAATCACGGGCGCATGGATGTAATGGCCCGAACCGCCGACTATCGTCACGGTTCCGACCGAGTATTTCGTCGCAGCTAACGGGCGAACCGGAAACGCACTCTCTACCTCACGCGGAATTTTCATGTCCTCTATTATACCAAATATTCGGGATTTTAGGGAGTCGAAATTGCCCTGCTGGAAAAGCGGGAAAAGCGTACCCTGTCGTGAAACTCCCGGGACAGGTCGTTCCGACGGGTGGAGAGCTAGGGTCGAAAAGGAGAAGGAACGGTTGAGAAAGCGGAGTTCCAGAGGCACTGCGGGGGTCGTCGACACTCCACACATAAGCGGGGGGGGCTTCGCGGAGCTCAAAGGCAGGTAACGGGGTGAGACAGCCGCATCCTTTCCGCATCGCGCGGCCGTTCCAGTAGAACGGGGTGGCCGTTCCGGCGC
>DJRS01000083.1:0-7028 GCA_002440145.1 Verrucomicrobia bacterium UBA6354 | reverse complement strand
ACGGCATCACCGTTCCGGCGCGACGGCATCGCCGTTCCGGCGCGACCCGGAAGGCCTCTCGCACAGAAAGCAAACATCATCTTTCCTCTCCAAGGGTAGGGGCGGCAGTCCCCTGCCGCCCGCCCGAAAGGGATCCTCTGAACGGGCTGCAGGGGATATTTGGCCGTGGAGATCGGGAGAACGGGAAAATGGCTTGAAAACCCGGGACGGTCCGGACTACCGTCCCCGTTCAACCCGCCGGACACGCCCGAGACGGGGCCAAACGCCGCGAGGCCGGGCTCCCGTTCCTGCGTGAGATTTGCCCCTCCAGTCCACACCGCAATAGGCACACGCGCGTCCGCGGCGTTTCTCCTGTGTAAAGGACCTTCTTTTTAAGCGATATGTGCATGTTTCATGTTTGATTCATGATAAAAATGCAACAATCTACAAGTCCTGGGCGGGCGACAAGCTGGAATCCACGGGATTATCCGGTCCGTGGACGGCAGGTTGAGGCCCTGACCACAAGCGGCGCGGGAAGAAAGACTTCCAGGGCGGAACTCTGCGGATTCCTCATCCGGCGAAGAAGCAAAGAAAAGGCTTTCGCCCCGATTTCCCGGCAGGGCTGGTGAATGGTAGTGAGTGGCGGCGTAAGCAACGCGGCAATCTGCACGTCGTCGAATCCGGCCAGCAGAATGTCGTCCGGAATCTTGAGCCCCGCGTTCTCCAGAGTCTGCTTGACTTGCGCGGCCAGCGTGTCGTTTCCGCAGACAAAGGCGTCAGGCCGGCCTTTCCGGAGATGCCGGCGCAACGCCGCGGAGTCGTCCGGTGCGGCGGACAAAACGCGCACGGGGGCATCCCGGCGCGCGCAACCGCCGCGCGAACGCCGTCAAGACGGCCGTGGACGCTCCAGGCGCAGTCCGGCCGCAGGACGAAATCGATTTGCCGCGCGCCCGCGGCAAGCAGATGGTCCGCCAGCCTCCAGCCCGCCTGGAAATTGTTTATTCCGACGAGATCGCAGGCGGTGCGGCCGGGAGGCTGGACGGCGTCATAGTCGATCAGCACGACGGGGACTTCCGCCGCGGCGAAAACCGCCAGCATCGCCGCATTCAATTCCGTCGAATTGCGCACAAACTCGAACGGCTGGAGAATGACGCCCGAGGCGCCGCAGTCCACCAGATTCTGCGCCAGCGCCTTCGCGTCCCGGGCCAGACGCACCGGATTGTCCGCCGCGGTGTTGCCGAACAGGATGGAATAGCCCTTGCGCTGGGCGAGCATGGAGATTTCGCCCACGATGGGCTGAAAGAACTCGGAATAGGACGTGCCGCGCACGACCAACCCGATTTTGCGTCTGACGGCACGGCGTGTCAGGCGCGGCGGTTCACCGGGATTCCCTTCGACAAGTCCCTGCCGGCGCAATTCAAGATAAGCGCGATGCACGGTATTGCGGGTCAACCCCTTCTCCCGGGCCAGGGCGGATTCGGACGGAAACGGATTTCCGGCCGTGAAGACGGCGTCCAGAATCTGCTGTCTAAGTTCTTTGAAAAGCTGCCGGTACTTTGACGGTTGCATTAGGCTAGGCTCCTTTCGACGCGTCTATTGTACCTGAAAAAACCGGGATTGCAATGGCAGAGCGATCAAAACAGGCAGTCCTCCACATAGGCGCACAAGGCGTGGTAAACCGGCAGATGGAGTTCCTGCACCTTGAAAGTCTCGTTCGCCGGCACGCGTATCGCCACATCCGCCAGCGCCGCAAGGCTTCCGCCCCTCGCCCCCGTCAAAGCTATGACGCGCATTCCCTTGGCGCGGGCGACGCGCGCGGCGTGCATGCAATTCATGCTGTCGCCGCTTGTCGAGAGCGCCATCAACACGTCGTCCGCGCCACCCAGTCCGAGAACCTGCTGGGCGAACGCCGCCTCCCACGCCACGTCGTTCGCGAACGCCGTCAGCAATCCGCTCATGGAGACAAGCGAAATCGCCGGCAGGGCGCCCTCCAGACGAGCCGCCAGTTCCGGCGGGAGCTTGGCGGCGATCTCTTCCGCGACCGGGCGGGGCTTGCGGAATTTCTTCATGAGCTCGCCCACGATGTGCTCCGCGTCGGCCGCGCTGCCGCCGTTCCCGCACACGAGAACCTTGCCGTCGCCGCGGAAGCAGTCCGACAGCGCGTCCGCGGCGGCGGCGATTTCCGCCGCGCAGACTTCCAGTTGCGGATACCGCGCGAGAAGTTCTTCAATCGCATTCATCTCGTTTTCCATCCTGTTCTTCCATCCCGGCGACGGCAAGCGCGGCGTAATCGCCCACGTTCTCGGACAGTCCGGCGGGGACGATGCGGCAAACGCTCCGTGAAGCCGCCAGCGCCTCGCGCTCCACCAAGGGGGCGATCTCGCGCAGAAAACGGGCGGACTGCCGCATGAACACGCCGCCCAGCACAATCATCTCCGGATTGAGGATGTCGATCGTATACGCCAGTATCGTCGCCAGATGCCGCGCGGACTCCGCGAAAACGGAAAGGCAGAACGCGTCCCCCGCATCCACCCGGGCGAAAAGGTCGCGCGCGCTGAAGTCGTCCGGCAATCGCATCCCCCGTTCGGCTGCGCGCAAACGGGCGAGCTTGACCAGGCCGGCGCCCGAGCAGAACCCCTCCGCGCTGCCAGCCTTGCCGTATCCGGCGGGACCGGTCTCCGCCAGGCGGATGTGGCCGATTTCGCCCGCATTGTCGTTCGTGCCCGTGTAGAGGCGTCCGTCGAGGATGAGCCCGGCGCCCAGTCCCGTGCCGAATGTCATGAACACCATGTTCCGCGTGCCGCGTCCGGCGCCGAACTTCCATTCGGCGTACGCGCAGGCGTTGGCGTCGTTCTGCAGGCGCACGGGAATGTCGAACCGTTCCGCGAAATACTCCACGACCGGGACGCGGTCCCATCCCGGCAGATTCGGAGGCGAAAGGACCATGCCGCGCCGAGAATCAAGCGGACCGCCGCAGCTGACGCCGACAGACGCCGGCCGTCCCTCCCGGAACGCCGGCAGCCGCGCAATGCGCCGCGCATACTCGGCCAGGACCTGACGCCACGGGAGGCCGCGCGTCTCGAATTCCTCGCGATGCAGAATCTCAATGGCGCCGGCCGTGCAGGCGCCGCACGACAGGGCGCACTTCGTGCCGCCTATGTCGACGCCGATCCGGACGCTCACTTCATCCATTCCGCCACCTCCTTGAAGTCGAAAGGCGGTTCGCCGTAGAGGAACCAGTTGGCTTGCTTTTCGCCCGCCTGCTCGTAGACGATGTCGAGCATGCCTTGCCCCGACCAGTCCACCGTTCCTATTTCGCGCGTGCCGTTGGCCGGGACCGTGTATGCCGTCTCGAGAAGCGTCTTGCCGCTCGCCCGGTCCGTGACCGTCGCCTTGCCCGCCACAGGCTCGAGCGTGTCGTTTACGGCGACGACCCTGCGATCGTCGCGCACCATCACGAGCTGATCGCGTTGGACGTTTCGGATGGTCCGGTAGGCCCGTTTTTTGCCGCCGTACCAGTCGACGACCGCATCGGAGATCTGCGGCCAGCCATCCCGCATGTTCCACCAGATCAACCCGTTCTTGCGCGTGAACTTCAGCGAACGGAACAACTCGACAAAAGTCTTCATCGCCTCGGCCTGGACAATCTGGGAAGCGAGAATGAAATCGTCCAGGTCCGTCGGCACGGCGCCGAACATGATCTTCAGCTGGTTTGTCATGAGCGAATTGCGCCGGAAGCCGAATCCGTCCAGCCACGGATCAGACGCCTTGAACTGCCATTCCTCGTTCCAATGGTAGTCCTTCCAGGGATCCGTGCCGGTCACCTTCGTCCACGGATAGACGTTGTCTTTCGTCATCATCCGCTCGAGCGATTCGCGGTTGGGGCAGCCGTGATAGCCCATTTCGCTCGCGAACCAGCAGGGCGAATTGGTGTAGTAGTCCGTTTTGTAGTAGGCGCGCGCCCCCCAAAGATGGTTCTCGCTCGGCTTGGCCAGCCCGGCGACGACATCGGGCGAGAGATAGGGCGAACTGGGCAGGTACGGGCGCGTCGCGTCGAACTCGCGCACCACGGCGGGGAGCGTCACGCGGCTGGTGACGTCGCGGCCGGGGTCCCACAAAATCGTTTTCGCCCCGCCCAGCCGCCAGCGCGGCGCCACGTCGTTTTCGTTGTTGCCGCTCCACAGGGCAAGCGAAGGATGGTTGCGGAACGCGAGGACGGTCTCCAGGGCTTCGACGCGCGTCCGGCGCTGGTAATCCGGGTCGAACGGGAACATGGAGCACCCCGTCATGAAGTCCTGCCAGACCAGGACGCCGTTCGCGTCGCACCAATCGAAAAAAGCCTCCGGTTCGTAGACGCCGCCGCCCCAGACGCGGATCATGTTGCAGTTCAAATCGCGGAACATCTCGAGCGTCTCGATCAAGCGGTCTTTTTGCCGCGAGGGAATCGCGTCCGTCGGAACCCAGTTTGCCCCGCGGATGAAGACGGGTTCGCCGTTCACTTTGAACAGAAACTGCCCCGGACGCTCCTTTCCGTACACGTCGTCCCGCACCAGTTCGACCGTCCGGAGCCCGATGCGTTCCGTGCGGCGCGCGAGGCACGCGCCATCGGAGCCGGCGACTTCGACAAACGCTTCGTACAAGGCGGGTTCGCCGAATCCGCGCGGCCACCAGAATTCGGCGTCGGCGACGGACAGCCTGAACGCCTGCTGAAAGTGCCGCGCCGGGAAGGTCTGCCGCGCGGCGGGCTTGCCGTCGCGGCGCAGTCCGACCGTCACACGGGCTTTGTCCAGTTCGGCGAACGGCATGTCTATCCGGCAGGAGCCGACAAGCTCCGCGCGGCGCGCGGACCGGTCGATCGATTTCACGATCCAGCTTGTCTGGTCGATCCGCACCGGCCCTTGCAGTTCGAGACGCACGTCCCGCCACAACCCCGAAACGAACAGGCGCGGAAAGATGTCCCATCCGCCCATGTGCCCGGCCTTGCGGTAGGGTTCGCCCTCCGCGCCGCCGCACATCGTCCAGCCCAGTTCGCCCAGAGTCTTCGTTTTCGCGTCCAGCAGCACGCTGCGCAGAAGAACCTGCAACGTGTTTGTCCCGCGCCTCATCTTCGGCGTAATGTCGAAACGGTGCGGAATGAACATGTTGTCCGCCTCGCCGATCTTCTCGCCGTTCATGAAAATATCCGCCAAGGTGTCGATTCCGTCAAAGACGAGAAGCGCACGTCCGCCGGAAGGAAGGTTTGGCGCCTCGAACGTTTTCGTATAGAGCCACTGATACCCCTCGCAGGACCGGAAGGCGCGCGCATTGAGACCGATCTCCGGCGGCGGCAGAACACCGGCGCGCACGAGGTCCATTTCGCAATTCCCCGGGACCTCCGCCGGGACCGTGCGCACGTCCAGTCCGGACGGCAACGGCAATGTGCGCACCGCCGCCTCGTCCGGCTGCGGAAAACAGTCGAGCCGCCAGCTCCCGTTCAGCGAAAGCAGCGCCGCCATCAAAAGTGGCGCCATCATTCCTCTCCTTTCATTTTCGCAAGAATATCCATGGCCAATAGTTTACAATATAATTCCGTCTCTTTCAAGACATGATTAAACAGGTTGCACAGGAAGGAAGGTCATTTGCGGAAGAGCATGGAGAGGAATTATGACGCCATCTGAATCGTGCGCACCCCCGCAGACCAGGTTCAGCTCCGCCCTGCCGACCAAAGAAACATCGAAACGCAATCGGCGGGACAGACGCGGTTTTGCCGGGACAAGCGCCCTTCCATTACCCTGAAAATCACAATCGAAAGGCCGGAATCGGGGCGGCGTTCTTTGTTTTCAAAGGGAGAAATGGATTTGCCGTTTTCACAAAACAGGTTAAAACAGAAGGAAAAGCATGCCCTACCGGAATGCAGACATCCGATTCCCGGTCTCAGATACCCCGGGAAACCCGTCCGGGCGAGTGGCTCAGGGTTCGCCCGCGCGGACGATCCGCCGCGCGCGGCGGAATACTTCAGGTTCCATCCGCCATCCTATTATAGGTTCTCTCTCTATAGGGCCATTCCCCGCGGCTGGCGACCGGTCCGAAGGATGGACTGCAGGGGATAGACTACCCCAACTGTGCCGGATGCGCAACAGAACTTCAAGAGACCGCGGTCTTTTGGTACAGAGACCGCGGTCTTTTGGTGCAGAGACCGCGGTCTTTTGGTGCTAGGACCGCGGTCTTTTGGTGTAGAGACCGCGGTCTCTTGGTGCTAGGACCGCGGTCTCTTGGTGCTAGGACCGCGGTCTTAGGATACTGGGACCGCGGTCCCTTGGACACGGCGTGCCCACGAGACGCGTCCGCCGCCCTACCCGGTCGTCGCGCGGAAGCAAACGGACATGAGTGGAACGTTCCGTCTGGCAAGAAGAATAGGACGAACGGCAGGAAACATTAGGACGCAAATCAGGCCGCAAGTGCACAGAAAATCGGGACGCCCGTCGAAAACTGCACGTTAAAACGGAAAGACGAGACGCAAAATAGAGGATGTCGTCCCCACCTCCTCCATCATTTCCCAGTTGCCCAGGATCATCTTTCCCTTCTCCTTATAATATAGCAAATTCCAGAGGCTTCGGCTGGATTCGCCGAAGCCTCACGGACAAAAAGGGGGGGGGCCGCGGACATGGGTGTCGCCGTACGCGAGCAACCAGACAATAGCCGCGTATCGGGTCGGGAGAACCTAAGGCAGAAATGAGACTGACCCGGGGCAGCGGGTGAGGTGTCTTTTAGACAAAAAAGCCTTTTGGGGATGAAGGCGAGAAAGAAAGACGCGAAAACGAACCTGGATGAACGCCGAGAGGCGCAGAGGACAAACTGCGGCGGTCCCCTGCGTTCCGTCTACGTGTGAGATATCAACTGTGGCGTGAATATGCAGAATGCCCGCCGGAACAGGGGGGGGCATTTCCTGCATTCCCTGAACAGTTATTGTGCTGGCCAGGGTAAATGTTAGTATCAGTCGGCGGCATAACGGACTTCCTTTTTGTGAAACAGCCGCTTGACCGCTTCCGGTGCGTTCTGCCTTGCCGTCA
>DJRS01000084.1 GCA_002440145.1 Verrucomicrobia bacterium UBA6354 | reverse complement strand
TGCGGCCCCTACCGTGGGGGCGGCAAAGAGGGGATGGGGCAGACAGGATGGGCAGGAAGGAGAGGGGGATTGGCCGTGGAGATCGGGAGAACGGGAAGATGGGTTTCAACACAGAGGCACAGAGACACGGCGGCGCAGAGAAGGTGGCGGGGGCGGGACGGGTGCGCGGTCCGCCGGGGCGCAAAAAGCCCCGGCGACGAGGAGTATCCAAGGCCGTCGCCGGGGCAGGGGGGCTACCAGTGCCTCTGAAAGACTAGCCGAGCTTCGCCTTGAGCATGACGCACGGGATGCGCTTCTTGTCCCAGACGCGCTTCCACGCGCCGGCGGCTTCAAGTTCCGTGTTTGTCGGGGCGAGGCCCGCGGACGTGCCCTGCCACTTCCAGCCGCGCAGATGGATGATCTCGCGCACCCACGCGTGGATGTAGTCGACCGCTTTGTCCGGATCGCGTTCGAGTTCGAACGGATGCGGGCAGGGGAGCGGGTTGTAGGCGACGGCGCCCTTGCCGAAGAGGTAGATTGTGGCGGTCTTCGTCGTGGGGTCGTACGGCACGGTATCGTCCACGATGATGTCGCGCCCGTTGTACTTGGACAGGGCAGCCGGGCCCTCGGAAGCGCGATAGAGCGACGCGTTCGTGTCCAGTCCCGCGAGGTAGGTCTCGACGATGGACGGCATCGCCACGGCCGTGAGGTCCGCCTTGTGGTCGCCCAGAAGCTGCGCGGCCAGCATGATGGAATCCTTGGAGAGGATTTGCGCGGACTCTTCCGTCTCGGCGGTGAGGTCGAGGATCATGTCCCCGTCGCAGCCGTTCAGGTAGCCGTTCGTGTCGTTCTCCGTGGTGTTCGTGCCGGCCTTGCGGGCGTTCGCGGCGAAGACGCCCTTGATGATGGCGAGGAAGATCTTCTGGTTCTGCTTGTTCCAGTAGGGGACCTGCTGGGCGACGATCTGCGCCATGGGGTCGGCGGCGCGCATGATGCGTGCGATGTCGGTCACGCCGAATTTCTTGCGGCGGAACTGCACGACGGCGGTATCGTTGCCGGAGGAGATCTTCTCCGCGGTGGCGCCCGTCTCCTCGACGGGAACTTCCGAGTCACCGGCGGAATCGAGCGAATCGAGGTAGGGCATGTCGAGCGTCTTGCCTTCGAGGCCCGAGCCTTCCGCGATTTTCGCGGCGATGACGGGATCCGGGGCGGCGATGCCCGACTTGACGAGGACGGACTGCTCAAGCATCTGCAGATTGAAATACTTGGCGAATTCCTGGTGACCGACGATGTCGGCGAGTTTGGTGACGGCCATTTGGGCGTTCCTTTCTGTCTAGGTTTGGTTAGTTGGTTTCCGCTTCGGCGGCCGCGCGGAGGCTGTCGGCCTTCGCAGGGTCTTCGATGCGCATCTTGATTTGCTCGGTGACGTTCCACGACCGCTTCGAGAAGGGGTTTGCGGCGGACGCGTGCGCGCCCGGATTGCCCTTCTGCCCGGAGCCGCCGACGGTGGCGGCGGCGATGAGCCCGGCGTTGGCGGACCGGAAGCCGTCGAACGCCGCTTTCACGGCGTCGCCGTCATCGAGGTCGACCTCGGCCATGAGGTGGTCGACGAGCATGTCGAGCGATTTCGGGTCCACGCCCTTGGCGGCGGAAATGCCTGCGTCCTTGGCGAGCGAGCGGATGCGCGAGGCGCGTTCGAGCGCGGCGCTCTTGGCGTTCGCGGCGTCGCGTTCGGCTTCGAGTTTTTCGAGCCGCTTCGTCAGACGCGCGATTTCGCCCTGCCCCTTGGCGGGGTCGTTCGCGGCCTTGTAGTCGTCGAATTCGCCCTGGAGCGCGGCGAGCGCGTCCTTGGCGGCTTTCGCTTCGGCGTCGGCGCGCTTTCGCGCGGCGGCGGCGGCGGAATCGAGTTCCGCCTGCGGATCGTACGACCCGAGGTAGGACTTTTCATCGTCCGCGAGCGCTTCGCCTTTGGCGACTTTCGCAAGTATTTCTTTCAGCTTCATGCGTAGTTTCCGTTTCAGTTTCGCGCCTGCCCGGCGTGTGGGGTTTCGCCCATGTTCGGCCGTCCGGCCCGGGAATCGGCGCATCCCGCATATATGGTTTTCCGGTCAAACGGGAACCGGGGCGGGCGGGCATTGGGCTTCCTTTTCCGCCGCTTCCTCAACCGGTCCTTCTCCTTTTTCGCTTTCGTTCGCCACTCCCCGGGACGGCCTGTCCCGGGTGTCTCACGACAGGGTACACTTTTCGTGCCAGACGCCCTTGACGGCGGACGCCGGGATATGGTACAATAACGCCAGTTAGGGACGAATCGGTCCGAGAAGCCAGTAGTCCGCAACCTGGAGGGCGCATCCGGCTCTGCGCCTGGCCTTTCATTTTTTCATCTTCCGCTTCGGAACGAATGTGAAAACATCATTGATGTTCCGGTGCTTGTCGGCGATAACGAGCAGCCCGAAGTCCGTGAAGGCTTTTGCGTAGGCGGTGCGGCCCGGGACCGTGCGATGGTTGCGCTCGACGGCATCGGGGTCCCTGACCGTCGCGACGGCGAATTGGAGGAAGGTCTTCCGTTCTTTTGCATCATTCGGGTGGTGTGCGTTGATGTGGTCGAGGAGGCGCTTCCCGAAGCCGACACGATGAGATCCGCATTTAACATAGAAACCTTCACCGAGGGCGGCGTCTACCTCTTCCGGAAGCATTTTCTTCGGCGACTTGGCGGCCAGTATTTTCTTGACGAGCGGGGAATGGGCGTGGCGGGGGTGGGTGCACCCCGCCGCGCCGACGAAGCCGCCGTCCTGCGGGCAGTGCGCGCTCACGGGGCGTCAGAGGCGGGCGCCGCCGGCGGGGCGTCGGGCGCAGGCTCCTGGGACGCCGCGGGCGCGGCGAGAGCAGAACCCTGCGGCGCGAACTCGAGCTCGACGCGCGTCTGCTTCTGCTCCCGCGTCTGATAGACGCCGAGGGCGGAGGTGTCGTTCGTGACGCATCCGCCCGCCGAAACCCTGGAGAGCGCGAGGTAGTCGCGGTTGACCCAGATCGTCGTCTTGGGGCCCGTGTAGACCGAGAAGACGGGGATGGTGTAGGTGTCCCAGTTGATGTTGCCGAGGCTCGTCGCGGTCGCCGAGGAGGCGACGACGCGCACCCCCGTCGGGATGCTGGAGCATCCGCCGAAGAGGAGGGAGCCGAGCGCGAGGAACGCGAGAAGCCCGATGAGCGCGAGGAAGCCGAAGGCGGCGCGTGTCATTGGGCGGCCTCCGACGCGACGGACGCGGAATCGTCGACGCGCCAGGCGGCGTAGGCGAGGCGGAAATTGGCGCTAACACCCGTGAGTTCGTCTTTCGTGACCTCGAGGTCTTCGGCGGCGTTCACGACGGCGGCGAGCGCGACGGACGTCTCGAGCCAGGCCTTGCGCCATTTCTTCGGGCAGAACACGACGAGCTTGTCCATGAGCGCGAGGAGCTTCTCGGCGAAGGCGAGGACGGCTTTTACCTTGTCCTTGTTCGCGTCGGAGAGCGCGGCGACGGCGTTGTTGGCGAGGTCGATGATGTAGTCGAGGACGGCTTCCTTGCCGCCGAAGACATACTTGAGTGCGATTTTGATGTAGTTGATTTTCATGGTTGCGGGGTCCTTTCTGTTGGTTTGAGATCTTGTTTGGCGGGCCGCAAGGGACTGCGGCCCCTACCGTTATCGTTTGGCGGGCCGCAAGGGACTGCGGCCCCTACCATTGCCGCGAGGGAGACGGGCGCCGCGGGCGCGGCGAGCGCAGAACCCGCCGGCGTCACGGTGGCGGAAACGGTTTTGGCGGCGGTCGTGACGGCGTTGAAGCCGCGCGATCCGACTGCGCCGTAGATGAGCGCGAGGATTGCCAGCATGGCGATAACCACGATCGCGATTATCAACGTGCGCAAAATCTGCGCGGCGGACTTGAGGTCCGCGCAGGCGACGAATAGCGTCTTGACCTGCTCTTCGAACCGCGCGGCCGAAATCTCGAGGTCGGTCACGCGCTTGCGCAGCACAACATACGCGTCGTGGTCGCACATGTCACTCGCCTCCCTTGGGCGTTTCGGCTTCGGCAGCCGGCGCATCTGGCGCGGCTTCCTTCCCGTACCCGGACAGTTCTTCTTCTGCAGCCTTCTCTTTCGCGGCGATAATCGCGGCGGCTTCGGCTTCCGTGATTTCCCGCCAGTTCCCGCGTCCATCAAGTTTGCCGAGATATACCACGCCTTCGGCGACGCTGTCGCCATTCGTGAGGCGACAGCCTTCGGCGGGGACAAGGGTCTGGATTCCGTTTGGTGTAGTTGACGTTGTCATTGGATTTGTCCTTTCTTGCGATTTTCTCCGCACTGTTTACGCCACTGTCCAGCCTTTGTCCGTGGCAATTTTTATTTGGTCCTCCGTGAGTTTCGCTTTGTTCGCTTCGCCGAGCGTCAGCGTCTGCGCCTCCGTGACGGTCTGCAGTCCGTTGATGACGATCCTCAGACTGTCCACCGTGAGAAGCGGGGAATCCGACAAACCGACCGAAGTCTTGAACTGCGGGTTGCCTGTTATGTTCGTGAGCGCGGCACACCCGTCGAACGCGCCTGTGTTGTCGGTTGAAGCTGCACCGAAGCCGTCCGATAACGCAAGGTTGGTTAGATTTGCGCAGTTCGCGAAACATTGTCTCAGCGTCTTCGCTTTCCGCCCGCACCCCTCGGGGAGGCTAAGGACCCTAAGTTTCGTTGTGTTTTTATTGTGCTGAAAGCAGTTGCTCATGTCTATTGCATTTTGCCCGAAGCCCGCCGGCAATGATAGAGACGTCCCTGCAAACCGTACGCTAATCCTGCGCAATGTTTCCGCTGCCATCCCGAAACCTTCGGAGAAAATCAAGCTGGTTGGACCACGATTCCCATAGATCGAGTGTAGCGGGTTGATAATGCTTCTGCGAAATTTCCAGTTGAATTTTACCTTGATGCGTGCCGGAACTTCCGCAAAAGACGCAAGTATATCCCCCATTGTTTTTCCATTGGCAGTGCCTATAAGATTCCGGCATTGTTTCTGGATGTTTCTGTTTCGAAAGATGATTTTCCCGTTGCCCATAAGCCCTCCTTTACGCCACTGTCCAGCCTTTGTCCGTGGCAATTTTTATTTGGGCTTCCGTTAGCTTCGCTTTGTTCGCTTCGCCGAGCGTCAGCGTCTGCGCCTCCGTGACGGTCTGCAGTCCGCTGACGACGACCATCAGACTGTCCACCGTGAGAAGCGGGGAATCCGACAAATCCAAGGACGCGCCGAAATTCGGATTTCCTGTTATGTTCGTGAGCGCGATACACTTTCCAAAAACACCATTGGCTCTAGCAGCCTTAAGCCCAAATCCATCCGGAAGGTGCAAATCGGTTAGTTCATAGCACTCATAGAACATTGTGGCGATATACAAGGCCTGCCTGCCGCAACCCTCGGGAAGGATGAGCGCGCGAAGTTTTTGCATATATGCAAATGCGCTAACCATGTTTGTTGCCTTTTGCCCGAATCCGTCCGGAAGACGCAGTGAGGTCAACGCTATGCATTCACAGAAACACATTTCCACATCTGTTGCTTTTTGCCCAAAGCCCTCCGGGAGGATAAGAGTCGCAAGGTTCGACAGCTTGCCGTAATCGCCGGTAAGAAAACACTCCTTCAATGTTTCGGCGTTTTGCCCGAAGCCTTTTGGAAGCACGAGTTTTTCCAACCCCGCACACATATAAAAGCACCAGGACAGGTCGGTCGCGTTCTGGCCGAAGCCGTCGGGAAGAATCAACGTTTTCAAGTTCACCGCACAATAAAAGCAACCATGCAAATCGGTCGCGCTCTGCCCGAAGCCGTCCGGAAGGGTGAGCGACTGGCATTCGCAGTTGTAAAAGCAACCATTCAGGTCGGTCGCGTTTTGGCCGAAGCCGTCGGGAAGGGTGAGCGACTGGCATTCGCAGTTGTAAAAACAACCATTCAGGTCGGTCGCGTTTTGGCCGAAGCCGTCCGGAAGGGTGAGCGACTGGCATTTGCAGTTGTAAAAGCAACGAGACAAATCGGTCGCGCTCTGCCCGAAGCCGTCCGGAAGGACTAATGGTTTTGTCTTGCTTCCACTCATGTAAAACAGATGACTCATCTGTTCGCGTTTTGTGAAATCAAGTATCTCATCATCGGTAAATTCAAATGCAGAAGGATCGTCAAAGTCCTTGTATATGCACAATATCGGGTCCGCGTCGACAACAGGAATCCGGGGGGTGTCCTCGAAGACGATTGCCGCGTTGTCCTCGAAGACGATTGCCGCGTTGTCTTTGAGTGCCGCTTCTTCGCTCATTTTGCCTTCTCCTTGTAGAATGTCGTGTAGTAGTCCGTTATTTCGAGCGAGACAACCGTGGCTGTCGCTGGAATTGCGTCCATCACCGGGGATGCTTGGCCATAGCGGGCCGGATCGAACTCCGAGAGGGCGACCGTATTGGTCGAGTTCGCGTCCACGAAGTACTTGAGCTCAAGCGTCTTGAGCATTTGCAGATTCCTGCCCATGACGCATTGGATGTACATTTCGCCGCCCCCCTCCACCACATCCCACGCGACATTCGTGATGGCGGGCGTCCAGTCGGACGAGGTCACAGACGGATACTCCTCCACCGTGACCAGCACCATGTCCTTGACGGGCTCTTGCGCCTTGACCATCGCGGGGAGCTTGAGGATTTGGCGATTCCACCAAACGCCCAGGCGCGTCAGATTCGTATTTGCCACCTTCATTTCATAGGGCAGCCCCTCGCGCATGGTGGCCGTGTCGGGGAAGAATATGTCGTAATTCCGCGTGGTGGACGGTTCAAGTTCGACCCCCGCGAGGTTCTGGCTGTTCGTGAAGGATATTGTCGTGAGCGCGTGGCTCCTTACATTCACGCGTTCGTTCGCTTTGTCGTCGAACTCCTCGACATAGCGCGGGTCGAGTGCGGCGGCGATGGCTTTGCGCACGATCTCCTTGACCGTGTTCGTGTCGATTTGCGGGTCTTCCACGGCGAGTTTGCCGTCCTTGACGATGAAGACGTCCTGGAACTTGAAGGAACGCGCCGTGCCATTCACGCCCCTGCCGACCTGCACGGACTGATGCGCTGTCGCTTTTGCGCCGTAGCCGACGGCGACCGCTTCGTTCGCGTTTGCCACGGTCGCGTCGCCTGTCATCGCCGTTTCATTGGTGTGTTGCGTGCCCGCGCCGATCGCGACGGCGTTCGAGGCTTTCGCCTGCGCAAACCAGCCGATGGCGATCGCCTGCGACTTCGGGGAGTCCGGGACTTGCGCGTCCGCGTGGCCGCCGATCGCCACAGACACGGAGCGCAAGCAGGTGTTCGAAGGCGCCTTCGCCACATACCCGGGGTCGACCGTCCCTTTCGCATTCGCGCCGATCACGACCGCCGCGTCCTGCCAGACGCCATTCTTCTCGTAGGTCACACCCTGCCGCATCTGCTCCGCGGCAAGAGGCACGCTGGGGAAGATGTCGGTCGGGTTCAGCACGCCTTCAATCGAGAGATTGGAGAGCGTCGTCGCGTTCGCGGGGATGTCCCCGAATTCCATGCCGAGCGCAATCGATTGCGGCGGTGGCGTGACGGCAAGCGCGGAAAAGAGCGCACCCGCGAAAACCAGGGAACAGACGCACGCAACGAACACCGCGAGTTTGTTCTCGCGCACAAGCCGGAAAATCTCTTTGACGCTGTTCTTCATCGTCAGCCTCCTACCCATTGAAGAAGAGAAATCATCTGCTGAAGTTTCGCGATAACCGTCTTGAGCGAATCCTCATCCGAGAAGGCCGGGAATTTGAAAGCCGCTTCCTTGATCGCGCCAATGGTCGCAAACGGCGTACCATCCGGCACGAGGGGGGACGATTTGCCATTGCTCTCGTCAAAGATTTCGACGCCGCGGTTTTTTGTGTCATCAAAGGCGCAAATGCCAATGCCGGGCGCCGCGGACAAGTTCGCGGCCGGCTCAATCGCAACCACCTTGTCCACGCTGTACGAGCCGTCCTCCCGCTTCGTGGCGGGCAATGCACACACCTGTTCCGCCGTGACCTTGTGGGGATTGCCGAAATCCTTCAGATGTTCGCCCAAGCCCGCTTTGGCGGACCCCGCGGACGCGTCCGCTTCCGCTGCGGACGCCTTCGCTTCCGCCGCAGACTTCGCCGCCGCGTCCGCCGCCGTCTTCGCTTCCGCCGCGAACTTTTCCACCGCGTCCGAAAGGACGATTCCCCCGCCGCCTGCAGAGACTTCATCCGGGCAGTCTGTGACGCGGATCTTCTGTCCATCCAGGAGCGCGACGCGCGAACCGCCGGCGGAGACAAGACAGATCTTCACGGGCCAGACGCCGAGCGCGAGCGGGGCGGTCTCTTCGCGGGAAAGCGAAAAGGCGACGGACGTCGCGCCGTCCGGGACGGCGAGCGTGCGCGTCACCGTCTGGAAGTGCACGGCGAGCGTCGCGCCCTGCCCGCCGTGGCCGGCGGGGAGCGAGATCGCAAGAGGCGCAGAGGCACAGCCTTTCAATATCGTCAGCATAGGTATTCTTTCTGCATATGGTTGACGGGTCAAATGGGGGCCTGGACTAGACAGGATTGAGGGATGCTTGACGGCGGACGCCGGGATAGGGTACAATACCGATAGCTAGGGGTGAAACGGTCCGCGCAACCAGTAGCCCGCAGCCTGGAGGATGTAGCCGGCTCTGCATCTGGCCTTTCATTTACCCCGCATCCTTCCGTGAGAAATCCGGGCTGTCGCATCCACAGTTGCTTTCGCGGCGCTTTTATGGTATACTTGGGGCAAATCGAAACGGTTAGGCGGTACGGCCTGCGACACCGTGAGATCTCGTCTGATGCGTACCCGTCTATGTTCCGAGAGTTTGGCCCAAGGTTGCCGGGCAGGGCATAAACCGAAGGGTATCCGGGACGTGCGGCTGACCACGCACGTACCTCGCTTCCGCCCCTCATCGCTTCTTCCCCGCCATCATTTCCCGGTAGAGCTTCTCCGCCTCTTCGTCCGTCAGATCGTCCCCGTCCGGTTCGTCCCCGTCGGCGGCGTCCGCGTGCGCGAAGGGGTCGGGCAAGGCGGGCGGCGTGCCGGCGAGCTCTTCGTCCGAGAGCGCGTCCACTTCGGCGAGGGCTTCGGAGATGTCATCGTCCGAAATGACGCCCGCGGCGACCTCCTTCAGCAGCCGCAGGGACGCCTTGAGCGTGAAGCGGGCGACCACGGGCAGTTTCTTCGCGCTGGGCATGTTGTCTATCTTCACGAGCGCGTCCGAAAGCCCCGCCACGTCCACGACATCGAAGTCGCACGGGTACTTCGGCTCCCAGGCGGCGAACGACGGGTCGAAGACGCGCGAGAGCGCGACCATCTTCGCTTCCGCCTCCTGCAGCAGGAGAGCGCGGTTTTTCAGGGTCGCGTTCGTGTCGAGCTGGTCGAACTGCTTGGATTCGGCCGTCTGCGCCTGGCGGGATTCCTTGTTGAAGAGCGCCAGGCCCGCGATGTCGAAAAGGAGGGCCCGTTTGCGCGTGCCTTCGTCCGTCAGGAGCTTCATGTCGCCGCCGGGGGCGATGTAGCGCGTGATGCCCTTGTCCTCCTGCGATTCCATGACGGGGATTTTGCGCCCGAGACAGAGTTCGCGGATGAGTGAAACGACCTCCTGCCCGTCGATTTTGGCCTGCGAGAGGCGCACCTCGAGGCTGGACATGATGTTCGCGGGCAGGACAAGCTGCGGGTAGACGGTCTCCGTCAGCGTCTCGTTGTGCTGGCTGTCGAGGTTCAGTATCTGCGCCTGCAGGTTCTCGACGTCATCGAACCACCACGCCTTCGGCGAGGGGTTGCCCACGAGGACGAACGGCAGGCGCGAAAGCCCCGGGAGCGGTTCGCCGCGGCGCAGGCCGGGGAGCGAAACGCCGCCGTCCGTCTCCTCCGTCACGGTGACGATGCCGTCCGCGAGGCGGTAGAGGGTGTAGAGCGTGCCGGCTTTCGCGGGGACAGCCGGGTCGGCGTTGTCGTAGACGTGGGTGCGCACGATGATCCAGTCCAGCGTGCCGTCATCGGCGAGGTGCCAGTCGGGGACGTCGAGCGCGTCCCAGAGGATCCAGCGCAAGGGGGCTTTCGCCGC
The DNA here is from genome assembly GCA_002440145.1 of Verrucomicrobia bacterium UBA6354. Classification (GTDB taxonomy): domain Bacteria; phylum Verrucomicrobiota; class Kiritimatiellia; order RFP12; family UBA1067; genus UBA1067. The sequence goes on along the minus strand of DJRS01000084.1, from coordinate 10,954 downwards.
GAGCGTTTCGCCGCCCTCGGGGACGGGCGCGCGGTCGGCCTGCAGCCAGCACCAACGCCCCGCGGTGAGGGCGGACGAGACGCGCTGCATGAAGGCGTCCACGCCCTCGCGCGCCTGGGTGCAGTCGGCGAGGAAGGCGGGGTCCGCGCCCGCGCGCGCGGCCTGCGCGCGGAAGACATACTGGTTGATCTTGCGGGCGACGCGCCCGGCGTCGTTGACGAGGGCGGTGCGCTCCTTGCGTCCGACGATGCCGCGCGCGGGGTCGCCGTCCCACGAGGCGTCCGTCTCGTTGGGGGCGCGCCAGAGGCGCAGGTCGACGTACGGGCGCCCGCCGTCGATCGCGGCGAAGTTGCGCAGAAGCTGCGCTTCGCGGATCTGGATTATTTCGTGCTTGCGGGTGGTGATGAGGTTCATGACGGTCCTTTCGTCCTATGGTTGACAGGTCAAACGGGCTAACGGGCAAACGGTTCAAATCAGAAGTCGCGAGGCGCCGCCGCGGAAGATGTCATCCTGGCGGGCGTAGCGCACGGCGTCGATGTAGTGGTTGTCGCGGTCGGGGAACTCGTTGCGGTTCGTGCCGTCGCGCATCCGGTCGTACGTGTAGCGCGAGAATTCGGCGAGGGCGGCCGCGGCGTTCTCCGGGTCTATCTCGATGCGGGCGCAGGCGCGGAGCCAGTTCACGCCGCGTTCGACGGAGCCGCCGGGCTTGTAGGCCTGCACGAGGCCGCGCACGCCCATGTCGCGCATCTCGCGGATGACGCTCTTGCCGCCGCCGCCCGGGTCGCCGTAGATGACCGCGTCCAGAAGCCCGCGCCGCGCGATTTCGGCGTAGGTCTCGCGGTTGAGCGCGCCCGACTTGCCCCACGCCGAGAAGACCTGCAGGATGCCGCCGACATCCTCGCGCCGCCCGCGGTCGTCCGTCACCCAGTGCGGGATGTAGTTCGTCTCCACGAGCGTCGTGGGGTCGCTCTGCCCGAAGTCCATGCCGTACCGGACGGATCGCATTTCGGCGATTTCCCCGGGCGTGAAGCGCCGCGGCGCGATGTTGGAGAAGATTTCGTTGCCCGTGCCGACGGGGACGCCCAGATACTCGTGCCGGTAGCGCGCCTCGGACTGCGCGCGGATGGCGTCCATCTTGTAGAAGAAGAAGTCCCCGAGCCAGTCGCGCCGCCAGTCCTTGTAGGTGGTGTGCAGCGCGAAGGCGCGCGGATCGGGCCGCGCGGCCTCCACGTTGATCCAGTGCGCCTGCGAGGCGGGAGGATTGTAGGTGTAGACGGCCTTGAAGGACGGACCGCCGCGTCCGACGGACTGCAGAACGACATCGATCTCGTTCTGGCTTGCGAACTGGTCGGCTTCCTCGAACCACGCGCCCTTGATGTACCCGACGGTCGCGGTGATGCCCTTGGACTTGCCGGGCGAATCCAGCCCGCGGAAGAAGATCTTTTGCCCGGTCGGCAGATAGGTTATCTCGAAAGGCGAGGTGATGCACTTGAAGTACGCGCCGAGATCCGCGCGGGCGATCGCCTTCACGCATTCGGCGTAGACGGTGGATTCGATTTCCGTGGCGTGCTTCTTGTAGCAGGCCCAGTTGGCCCGCGGATCGCGCAGGATGTCGTGGACGATGAACCGCGCCGCCACGGTGGATTTTCCCGTGCCGCGCCCGCCCGTGAAGCGGTAGCACATGAACGCGTCGCGCCGGAGGGCGTCCCACGCGCCGAACCAGGCGGGCGTGATGAAATCGGAGACGCGGAACGTCACGGCGGCGCGTCCGGGCTCCCTTTGCCCGGGCCGGCGCCCGCGCCATCCTTGCCGCTCTTCCCGTCCTTGCCCGCGCCGGACGCGGGGATGTCATCCACCAGCACGGGCACGTTCTTCGCCTCGACCTTCTCGACCATCTCGCCCTGCAGCTGGGCGAGAAAGTGCGCCGCGCGGGCGTCCCCGCGCTGGGCCGCGGCATACATGGCCGCGATCGCGGCCACGCCATTGGACATGCCCGGCCAGTCCTTGGCGTTCTGCGCGGGGATGTCGCGCAGAGCCAGGGCGGCCTCGCGCAGGCTCTTGAAGCGCGCGAACTTCTCGCGCCGGACCGCGTGGCTCTTCAGCGCGGCTGCGCGCGCCCGTGCGTCGCCCTTCTTGAACGGAGGGGCGGAATTTTTCGGGCGCACGCCCTTCATCATGCCTCTGTTGGGTTGTCCGGCCATGCGAATTCCTCCTGTATGACGGGTTTGGGCTGCGCCTTCGCGCCACCCTTGCCCTTGCCGACGAGACCGCCGGCAAGAGCCTTGAAGGGCGCGAAGACCGTGGTGACGCGCTTCAGGATCGCCCATGAATTGCGCTTGTCGAAATGCTTGTAGGCGGCGGCCTGGCGGGCGAATGACGCGAGACAGTCTCCGAATGTGGAGAGGTTTCCGCCGTTGGCGAGATGGTGCAGCAGAAGGACCTCCGTCGGACGCAGGCCGAAGAACGTGGACAGCACTCCGCGAAGTTTCTCTTCCACCTCCGGCGGGAGCGCGGTCACGTTGCGGGGTTCGTCCGCGGGCGGAGCGAACGGCTCGGCGGGCGCATGGCACGCGCGCCCGGTCGCGTGCGCAAGGACCGCCTGCGCATCGTCGGCGCCGTCAAGATACACGAGCCCGCGCCCGCCCGCCTGCATCGTGGTCTTGCCGGAACAGCAGGGGCAGGCGAGACACGCCGCGCGAATCTCCTCGATCAGCCGGTAATGCTTGCATTTTGGACTGCAGTTTGTCATTTCTTCTACATATTATGGGTTTTCGGTCAAACACCGGTTTCGGCGGGCGCGAAGACCCGCCGGTCGAAGACGCCCTTTTGCGCACGCTCGACCGCCCAGACGAAGCGGAAGCACGGGAACGCCGCGACCGCCTCCTGGAACGCCGTCAGCGCCCGCCCCTGCGAGGCGAGGCGATAGCTCCCTTTGACCTCGTGGAACGTCACGGTCCCCTCGTCCAGCGTCATGAAATCGGGCGTGTAGCGTCCGCCGCCCGGCAGATGCAGCGTCACGGCCTCGAACCGTCCCGCGCCTGCGAGCACCAGCCGGTTGTAGCGTTTCTCCGTTTCCGTCTGCTTGCCCGTCCAGCCGCGCAGGGGAAGGGCGCGCGAATCCGCCGGCGCGTAGGGGCGGGACGGGGTGGCGCACGCCGGTTCGCACGCGTGCGCGGGTGCGTGTGCGCATGGGGCGGGCACGGGCGCGCGCGCGGCGGTTGGTTTGCCGTCGAGGCGTCGCCGGTAGCCGGCGAGCCAGTCGGCGGAAAAATGGGGCGCCGCGCGGCTCATTCCGCGCGCCCCCTGCCTTCTCCGTTTGCCTTTTTCATGTCTGATTCTCCTGTGTGGTTGTTTCCATTTCGGAAACCCGCGCGAGAAGGGGTCTAGAATCGAGCGGAGCATGGGGACGGTAAATCCTACGTCCGAACCCCGCGGAGCGATTCTAGGGCCCTTCTCGCATCGATTAGAAGGGTAAATCCGGCTCAGCCGCGCTTCCGTCGGTAATTTCGGCGTCCGGGACGGCCGGTTCGGGGGCTTTGGCCGTATCGCCGAGGACGGTCGCCTTGAGCCCCGTCACGTCCGGCCAGAACCGCCCGTCGTACTCGCGGCCCTCGAGCGCGAAGACCACCTTGACACGCTGCCCCTCGCGGATGCCCTCGAGGCGGTCGGCCGCCGCCTTCTTGAACGTGAAGGGCACGAACTTGGGGTACTTGGCGTCGTCCCCGAGGTCGTTCGTCAGCACGAGTTCGCGCTTGTAGAACCCCGAGGGGAAGGTTTTCGCGGGCAGGACCTTGTGGACGATGCCCGTCATTTCGTAGTATTTGCTGTTTTCTTGCATTTTTCTTCTTTCTTTCCTTGTTTTCTTCGATTTTGCCTTTCGGCTTCCGTCACCGTGACGAAATCTTCGCTTGTTCCCGCAGGATTTTGGCGCGCTCTTCGAGCAGCCCGACGAGCCACCTGTATTCGGCGAGCGTGCCGCCGTGGGGAGGGCACGACCAGCGGGCCGCGCGGCAGGCCGCGCGGAAGCCGTCCGCCCGGCGGCAGACCTCGGCCATGGCGTCCGGGTCGCTCGCGTCGAGACCCAGCGCGCGGGCGAGGGCCCAGTAGCGGCGAAGGGCGTCCTCGGCGCGTGCGGCCAGTTCCAGGCGCGTCCCTTCCGATTCGCGGTCGGGCCCCATCGCAAGCGACTTCTCGTGCCGTCGCAGCATGGCGGTCTTGTTCCAGGCCGCCGTCACCTGCTCGATCGCGAGGCGTGCGCCACCCGTCTTCCCGGCGTACAGGGACTCGTGCCGCCGGGCGACATCCGCCCAGTCGATTCCCGGCAGGATGGTTTCGTTGCGTATCGTGTTCATTTGCGGTTCTCCTTTCGTTCGAAGTAGGGGCATTGCTCGGGTGGGAAGGGGTCGCGGCACTTCTCCGGCGGAATGATGCTGCCCCGGGTGCAGACCCCGTTCCGGAACAGTCCACATCTGTCGGCGCACGGCTTCCAGTCCGCAGCCGTGAACGTGCGCTTCCCGGCCTCCTGCCGCGTCTGGAGGGCTTGCGCCTCGGTGAGCTCTTTGCCGTCCGCCCGGCGGTGCCAGGTCGCCAGGAGCGGCCGCCAGTTCTGCCGCGTCACGGCCATGCCGCTTGTCGTGCGCCACCCGCAGGCGTCCATCTCGCGGTGCCACCACCGGGCGTACGCCTCGGGGATGCCCATGACCGTTGTCGCGGCCGTGACCACCTCCGCGAGGGGGGGGACGGTCGGATTGGGCGGGGTTGCTTCCGGATCCCCCGACTCCTCGTGCGTGCGTGCGCGCGAAGAACACACACACACACTATTGGATGGCAGGTTGGATGGAGGGGGGGATGGAGGGATGGAGGGATGGATGGATGGTACGGGACACGCGTCCGTCCCCGGGACATTGCGGTGTCCCGTATTGTCCCCGGGACATTGTGGGACATTCGTTTGTCCCCGGGACACCACGGTGTCCCGTGTTGTCCCCGGGACATTGCGGGACATGCGAAAGTTCCGCTTGCGTTCGCGCTCCTTTTCGCGCTGGGCTTCCATGCGCTCGTCCATCCACTCGCTGTCCTGTTTGATGGACTGCAGCATTTGCGTCTGCCCAAAGTCGAGATCGACGTCCTGCCCGCCAAGGGCGCGGCAGATGTCGCCGAGCCACTTGGAGTCCGTGCAGTTCTTGAATAGCCCCCATAAAGATTCGGGCTTGATCATTCTTCCACCTCCGGCTCTGTCAGTTTGATTCCGTGCAGTCTTGCGAGTTTCCTGCAATACTTCATGGCGGCCGTCGCGAAGTCCCGTTTCAGTGCTATCTTTGTGAGGCACTCCTTCGGCACGACCCGGCCGTTCCGCCCGATCCACGTGACGTAGCGGCGCTTGTCCAGGACGGCCTGCTCGTAGTACGCTTGCAGTAGTTCCGCGTACGCGTGCAGTCGCGCCGCGCCCATTTTTGCCTTCTTCGGCTTTTTCATTCCTCTTCCTCCGTTTCGTTCTCGTTGTCCTTCTCTGGCCACTCCCCTGTCTCCCAGCCGTCCATGTCGTAGGTGCGGCGAGCCCACACCTTGTGGTCGCGCGGGGTGAGTGCGGGTCGGCCCTCGCGGCGGGCGACGACGGACGCGGCGATGCGGTCGGCGATGTCCAGCGTCCTCATTTCATTTCTCCTTTCCTGTCCGCCTTCGCCTTGCCGTCTTGCTTTGGCCGCCCGACATACGGGTGGCATGTGTCGCCCTTGGACAGACGGACTCCCGCCCACTCGTCGCACCAGCCATAGCCGGGGACGCGGCCGTCGGGGATGAAGCGGGCGCAGTTCCCGCAACACTTCTCGTTCATTTCGCCCCCTTTCTTGAGAGATATTGGGTATGTCATTTTACCCTTTCCTTCTTGAGATGGTCGATGACCTTGTCCCATCCGGCGGCGGGGATCGCTTTCGGGCTGAGTGCGCCCGAGACCTTCAGGGCAAGCGCACAGAAGTACTTGGCGCGGGCGTTTTCGTCGCTCCCGCGCGCCACTTCGGTCGCGCAGAAGAGCTTCCACGCCTCGCGCTTCTTGGCGGTCGGCTCGTCTTCTCCCGTCTCCTGGGCGGTCGGCGCGTCTTCTGCCGGCTTCGCGGCATTGCGGTTGCCGGTTTCGTCCGGGTCGAGGCGGCTGTCGTCGATCGCGAACAGCCCGCACAGGGCGTACTTGCGGGCGTAGGAGGAGCACGCCCCCGTCAACTGCGCCGCGTCCATGCCCTTTTTGGTGAGTTCCTCGCGCGCCCAGCCCTGCGCCTCGATGCTGCCGCCCGTCTCGCAGTCGCAGAATGTCGCGCGCGCTACGACGTAGAACCGCCGTTCCGCGCCGTCCCCGACCGCCCGCACTTCGTCGCTCAGCACGAGCGTCGCCCGGACTTCCTCGAGGAAGGGCTTCACGGCTTCGAGAATGTCGCTCGCGTTCCGGAATCGGTAGCCGCCGAAATTGTTGCGCCGGTCCTTCGGGACGCGCAGCTTCTGTTGCACGACCGACAGCTTGCCCCGCGCGGGGGTGTCTTCTAGTTTTGTGTTTTCCATGGTTTTTCCTCTTTTTCGTCCATTTGCGCCTATTTTGGCTTTACTTGATCCGCAGAACCCGCGCACCTTGTTCGAGGGTTGTGTGCGCGGCGATGGTCTCCGTGCTTGCCTGCGCGTCGATTGCCACCGCCTTCCAGTCGGTCTTCTCGCTGGGCTTGTTGTTCTTCCAGGTCACCTTGCGCGTGCCGATCGCCCCTTCCGCCGCATCCGCGAGTTCTTCCTTGATGCGGTTCTCGATCGCGGCCATCCTCTCCTCGCAGTGCTTGATCGTCTTTTTGCACTGGTCGTATTCGCAGAGGTCGGCTTCCGTCACCTTCTCGATCCGAACGACCGTGCCCGGATGCCCGGTCGGGTGCAGCTCCTTCAGGAGCTCCGCCTCGTCGTCCGCGCCGTCAAACGGCGGTGGCGTATCCTTCAGGACGTACGCGTTGAAGAAGTCCGCCGCGATTTCCTCGCATTCGTTCAGTTCCGCCTCTCTGACTGTCACGAGCGTGTCGCACCACGCGGGCTTCTCAATCGGGTCGAGCGTGTAGATGTAGCAGAGTTCCTTTATCCCCATGATCCACACGTAGACGTACCAGGTGCGGTAGCCCGTCACCTTCATGTAGGTCTTGACCTGCCGAACGTACGAAGGGGGCAGCGCGCCGTTCGCGAAAGCGTCCTTGTTGAGCGCGTTTGCCGTCTTGCACTCGAGGCCCGCGTCCTCGTTTTCCACCTTGCGGTCGATACTGGCGAAGAGGTGCGGCGCGGCATCGCTCGTCATCACGGCGTTCACGCGGTGCACCTTCTTGCCCGTACGCTCCTCGAATAGCCTGGCCACCATGTCCTCGCAGCGCACGCCGTCCTTCACGGACTGCTTGTCGCCGAGGTCGGGCGCGGCGACATGCCCCTTGATTTCCTCGTAGAGCCGGCGGCGCGACTTGTACTTGTTCACGCCGGCCGCCGTGCCGAGGTCGGAGCCGCCGAGGCGGTTTTCCTTGCGCAGTGCCAGCCGCGCCGCCACGAACGAGGCGCGGTCGGCCGGGTCGTAGGCTATCTTGTTGAGTATCATTTCCTGTTCCTTTCCTTGTTTTTCCCGAGCTTCCTTTTTCAACCGCCGTTGCCGTGCGGGATCGCCCGCGCGCTTTTCGCCCGCGCGACGTACCCCTTGCGCGCCACGTAGTCCCGCATCGCCGGGAGAAGAACCTTCTCCATCAGTTCCGGCGTCTTTTCGTCGTGCCCGGACAGGGCGCACAATCCGCGCAGGCGGCTCCATTCCGCGGAGTTCTTGCGCGAGGTGCGGAAGGTGATTTGATAGGCGTTGGGATTCCCAGCCTCGTCCATCCGTCCGTTGATTTTCAGTTTCTTCGGCTTTTGCCCTTTGCGTGTCCGTGTTGTCGGAATCATGGTTTTTTCCTCCGTTGATGGATTGTCTATGCGTTTTGTTTCCCGCGTTCGCGTTGCGCCCGCTTGCGCGCCGCCGCGTCCGCGCGCCGCTTCCGGCGGTCGGCGAGTTCCGCGCGGCAGTCTTCGAGGATGTACCGCTGCACCTCGCTGAACGTGGCGGGCGTCGTCCCCTTGACGAGCGCGATAAGGCACTCCCCGACGAGCTTCGGCTTGTCGCCGAACGTCTTCGCCGCGATCGTCAGCGCGCGCGGCACGATGTCTTGCGTTTCCTGTTGTTCCTTCATTTTTCCTGTTCCTTTCCTTTTTCCAAAGCCAAACGCGTGTCTCTCCACGCCGTCACCGCTAGTAGTAGTACGCCTGTCGGTCTGGGCGGCGGGGTCGTACCGGTTTTACAGCGCCCCCGCGGCGCCACGGATTCCGCCTGCGCGTAGGCCTCCGCCTCGGCGTCCCCGTTGGCTGATTTGCCTGTAGTGGAGCGCCGGCTCAGCCCGCCTGTCAAGCTCTTCATGGCTCTCCCAAACCTCTCCCTGCCGCGTTCGCCCTCAGCCGACCCGCGGCTTCGCCTGCAGTACCCGCATGACGTCGCCCCGCAGCCACCGGCGCATGCCGCCGATGACCAGCGGTTCGGCTTTCAGGATGTCGATCTCGCCCTTGCGGAACCCCGTGCGGCAACGCTTCTGCAGCATCCACACCGAGACCCCGAGCAGGTCCGCGACCTCGCGGTCGTTCATTATCTCGTTCCTGTTCTCTTTCATTTCCTTTCCCTTTCGCCAAATCAAAATAAAGCCCCCCTGGCACGCCGTTTAATATGCCTTGTCCGTGGAGGGGCCGCACGGAAATGTTGGACATTGGAAGGTGGCCTTCACTCTGTGCGAGAGGCGCAGGCCTGTTGTTGTTGGTGCGCGGCACGCACCCCCGCTTCCGCGGCAAGGTCGTACTCCGCGCTCATCTGCGCCGGCGTCGCGCGGCAGTAAAGCCACACGAAAACCGCCATAAACACGCAGAATAGAACGGCTTCTGTAAAGTTTTGGGCCTTCTCGCTCATTTCGCCGCCTCCTTCACGGTCGCCGGACCGGGGACGCCGGGGACATCGCCCCGCTTGCGCCCCGACGCCGCTTTCGCAAGCGCCCGCACGGCGATTTGCGCCAGTTCCCGCCCGGCGCAACGCCCGTTCTCCCGCGCCCGCGCCTTCAGCTTCGCCGCCACCGCCTCCGGCAACGGCGTATTCACGTAGATCTCGTTCATCTTTCCATGCCTCCCTTGATGCATACGGGTGATGTATCACCACCCAAGAAAAATTATCCGAGTTTAAGGTGATGTATCACCCCATTGGCACGAGAAAGGCTTTTCAGATACTTCAGCACTTCCTCCTTGGTGACGCCGTTCAATTTGGCGATTTTCGCCAGCCACTTCTTTGTTTCGTCTTTCATTTTTCTTGATCCTTGCGCTTTTTCTGAAGTTCGTCGCGAATGATGTCAGCCATGCTATCTATCGTAAGTTTGTATTCGGGCGCGATGACGCCGTTTTTGAGGATGCCGGCCCCCGTAGCCAAATTGTCTACGCCCTTCTTCATGAGCTCCATCAGCGAGCATTGCAGTTTGTTGGCAGTGAGTTGAGCAATCGCTTTGAACTCCGGCGTGACCATTCCGCCGAATTGCACCCTGTCGGGGTGATGCTTGCCATGTCTGCTATTTCTCGTTGCCATATTCTTTCTCCATTGTTTCGCCGTATATTATATCACAGGTGATGTATCACCGCAAGCCAAATTTTTAATTTTTTTTTAGAATCTTAAGATTTTATGGCTTGCTTTGGTTTTCTTGCGGGTGGTTGGGGACGGTTTTGCCCCGTCCGGGGCAGGGGTTCAAAGGCGTCGCACGCAACTGGCGTGCGCGGCGGCAGTCCTTCCCCTTGCATCCGCGGCGAGGTTGTGATATAATAGACCGCGTTGTTGGTGCGTGAACTGTTCAAGCGTAGTGCTTTGCGTGCGTTTTCGGCTCGAAAACTCTCTGAAGCAACCCATAGGACACTAGCGCAAAAACGGGAGAACGGACGGAAACGGCGCAATACGCCACCTCCTAAAACCCGCTATATGCTTTCAGAAATGCAACAAACCGCACCATTTTGGGAGGTTGGGGTGCAAAAGGTCACGAGTTCAAATCTCGTCGGTCCGACCATTAAAACTTCACGCTTTTGTCGATTGTTGCCGGGATTTTGCCGTTCTCCATCTGTTGCCGATGCGGGCTGAAAGCCGTCACTAGGACACTTTTGCCCAAGATGAAGGGAGAGGCGTCGTGTGAAACGCCGGAATTTCCGTTCTGTCCGTGCGGCGACGAAACCTGTAGCCGCGCGAGGGAAGACGCCCCGCGCAAGGCGCCCGACCACTGGGACACGCAGAGCTGCGGGTGCACGATACGCGCGGCGCTGGGCCGCGTCGAGACGGGACGCGTGACGGACCGCTATTCCTGCGGCGCGCCGGAAGACGAGGCCTGTCGCGACTGTCTGCGTCGCGGTTGCGTGCGGAAGCACGCCGTCCGCGCCTGATCGCGCACGTTTTCCGTGCGTACGGCGCCCTACGGCAGCTGTTTCCGCCCGATATCGCCAGCCAAACGACTCTGTGCGCACCTAAAGCGGCCATCCAACGGCATTGGACGCGAAAGAACAAGATAGTTTGCGTTTTAGATTGAAATAAACTGCAAAACACCGAGATATCTCCTAAAAACACGGAACGCCCTCGTCTACTGTCCCCGTTTCCCCGTCGGCGCGGCGGTGCGTACGGAGCCGCCTCCAGGCGGAAAGTTCCACTCTTGTCCGTTTGCTTCCGCGCGACGACGGGTGGAACGGATGCGTCTCGTGGGCACGCCGTATCCAAGAGAACGCGTTTCCAGCATCTTAGGAACGCGTTCCTAGCACCTTGAGACCGCGGTCTCTTGAAGTTCTGTTGCGCATCCGGCGCAGTTGGGGTAGTCTATCCCTTGCAGTCCATCCTTCGGATCGCCGCCAGCCGCAGGGATGGCCCTATAAT
>DJRS01000082.1 GCA_002440145.1 Verrucomicrobia bacterium UBA6354 | reverse complement strand
CGCGTCAAAATAGCGGACGCGATAGCCGATGCGCTCGGCGCGCGCATGGCGATCATCCTCCTCGGGGAGCGCCCCGGCCTCGGCGCGAAGGACTCCCTCAGCGCCTATTTCACCTACATGGCGCGCAACAGTTCCGTCGATTCGGACCGCAACTGCGTCTCGAACATCCGTCCGGCGGGCATGCCGATTCCGTGGGCGGTGCGCAAGCTTTCCGTCCTCATGCGCGAATCGTTCCGCCGGCAACTGAGCGGCACGGGCCTGAAGGACCGCCTGACGCTGGACGACCTGCGGCGGATGATCCCGCTCACGGACGCGGATACAAAGGCGTTGCCGCAATGATCCACCTCTACACAGGCGACGGGAAGGGCAAGACGACCGCCGCGGTCGGCCTCGCGACACGCGCCCGGGGACACGGCGAGCGCGTCCTTTTCGTCCAGTTCCTCAAAGGCGGCCCCACGGGCGAAGTGGCGGAATTGGAACGCCTGGGCGTGGAAGTCCTGCGGCTGGACCACCCCTGCGGATTCTGGTACAATCTGGACCCACCCGCCCGGCAAGAGGTCGTAACCGAGCATAATGCGCTTCTGAAAGGCGTTTTGGACGAATTGAACGGGACCACTCCTCCCGATCTTCTGGTGCTGGACGAGTTCACCTATGTCTACACGACCCCCATGGCCGACCCGGCGCTTTGCCGCCAGGTGCTCGCCGCGGCACAAAAACGCGGCGTGGAACTCGTCCTGACGGGGCGCAATCCCGGCGAACTCGCGCAGTATGCGGACTATCTTTCGGAGATCAAAGCCGTCCGCCATCCCTTCGACCGCGGCGTTCCCGCCCGGGAAGGGGTGGAGTTCTAGGTTCCGTTCCGGGATCTGATCTGTCCGGGCTTTGTCCGCCGCGATTCGGCATCAGGCGCGCACACCGATGGTTTTGCCGCGGTTCCCGAAGGAATCGAGCGGGGTGACGCGGAGAGACTCGGGCGCAACGGGCTCCTTGACCAGGTAAAGGGTGGGGGCGCCCGCGAGATGCCGCGGACGATTGTATTTCACATCGTAAACGGTGGCGATAATCTTGTCTCCGGCGGCGATTTCATAGCGGAAAGCCCGCGTTGCGTTCGCCGCCGCGCAGGGAATGGAGAGAAGCAGCCCGTTCTTTTCCTTCCGGATGGCCGGCGCGGCGCCCGCCGGGAATTCGGGAGGGACGGCTTGGGCTTTTCGCGTCTCGAAACCGAATGCCGCGCGGGGCGCCGCAGGAAGGGGGATGACCCAGTCCGGACCCAGCGAATCCGCATCCTCCATGAGATCGTAGCGCGACAGGACAAGACGGTCGTCGTAGACGCGCGCAACCATTCCCTGCCGTTGCGCGTACTGGTCGACCGCGCCGCCGTAACGCAGGGACGATGTGGCGATGGAGGTGAAAGCGCCCTGCCAAACCGACCGTTCGTCGGTGAGCGACGTGTGGGAGTGGCCCGAAAACGCCACTGCGTTGGGGAATGCCGCGAGCGCGCGCGTCGCGTATCCCTTGTCCGGACACCAGGCGTCCGCGCCGTAGACCGTGTCTTTCGGGTGGCAATGCTGGATGAAGAAGAAGGGCTTCGAGCGGTCGAGTTCCGCCGCGTGGGTTTTGAACCACTCCTCCACTTCGGGGATTCCGCCCCACGGATCCTTCCCCAAGGACCACTGGGCGCCCACGAACTGGTAGCCTTTCACCGTTTTGAGCCAAATCGGCGCATAATCTTCGCGGAAGACCTTTCGCCAGGCTCCCGCCGGATCATGACGGATCTGTCCGGCTTCGAAGGAGGGTTTGTGGAAGAACCGGACGTCGAACTTGTCGTAGGTCTGTCCTTCCAAATCATGATTGCCGTAGACGAACAACTGCTCCACGCGGCGTCCATCGCGTGTGGAACGTCCCTTGGGGAATACGCGGAACCACGCTTCGCCGACGCGTTCCAGCTGGTTGAGCATGCCATTGTCGGCCATGTCGCCCGCCAGCACCACGCCGTCCACTCCTTGCGCGTCAAAAAAGCGGAGGGTCTTTTCAAATGCCACGGTGTCGCCGAACTTGCGGAAGTCGCCTGCGCCGGCGTCTACATGAATGTCGCTGACGACGCCCAAGACGAGGCGGGCCTGGTCTTGCGCAAAGGCTCCTGCGGGGGCGCGAAACGCGCGGCATCCGGCAAGCGCGCCGAGAGAAAGGGCGCCGCCGAGGAATGAACGTCGTGATAGATCCAAGTCGTTATCTCCTTTCAAGAACATAATGTTGGATACATGGTAGCATTTCTATCGCGAAAAGGCAAGCCCTCTCCGTTTTTTTGCGGATGTCATGTCCAAAAGCAAACGAACGTTTTCTAGGCGTTTGCTCTTGAATATGACGAAATAAACTCCGACGGGCGACAAAAGGCGTCCCTAACGGGTCGCAGTCCCCCGCGGCCCGCAGGGGATAAATTGGCCGTGGAGGTCGGGAGAACGGGAAGAAGGGGTGTTGTGCGTTGGGTCTTGCCTATTATAGAGGAGTAGAGAGGAGGATAGTCCCCTCAAACGATCCCCAATGGCAGGGACGGATCCGGCCGTGTGGCGCCACGAACAGACGGAATTCTCGTGCCCATGAGAAAAGATTC
>DJRS01000129.1 GCA_002440145.1 Verrucomicrobia bacterium UBA6354 | reverse complement strand
CGGTCCTTCGTCGTCTGGATGAGCCACGGCGACCGCGTGGCGCGCATCCCGGAAGGCTTCCAGGTCTCCGCCACGAGCGCGAACTGTCCCTACGCGGCGATCCGCGACGAAAAGCGCCGCTTCTACGCCATCCAGTTCCACCCGGAAGTCGTGCATACGCAGTACGGCAACGAGATTATCGCCAACTTCCTCTTCAAGGTCTGCGGATGCAAGGCGGACTGGAAGCTTTCGAGCTGGATTGACGAGACGGTCGAGAAGATCAAGAAGCAGGTGGGCGACGAGGAAGTCGTTCTCGGGCTTTCGGGCGGCGTGGATTCGTCCGTCGTCGCGGTCCTTCTGCACCGGGCGATCGGTCCGCGCCTGCACTGCATCTTCGTGGACAACGGCCTTTTGCGCTACAACGAGGACAAGCAGGTCGAGGAGATGTTCCACGCCAAGCTCGGGCTCGACCTCCACGTCGCCCACGCCGCCCAGCACTTCTACGCCGCGCTCAAGGGCGTCACGGACCCGGAGCAGAAGCGCAAGATCATCGGCCGCGAGTTCATCAACGTGTTCGCCGACTGCGCCCGCAAGTACAAGAATTGCAAGTTCCTCGGGCAGGGCACCATCTATCCGGACGTGATCGAGAGCTCTCACGCCTTGAAGGGTCCGTCCCAGACCATCAAGAGCCACCACAACGTGGGCGGCCTCCCGCCGGACCTCAAGTTCGAGCTGGTGGAACCCCTGCGCGACCTCTTCAAGGACGAAGTGCGCGCCGTCGGGCGCGTCCTGGGGATGGACAGCGAACTTCTGGACCGCCAGCCGTTCCCGGGCCCGGGCCTCGGGGTGCGCATTCTGGGCGAGGTCACCGAAGAGAAGGTCAAACTTTTGCAGCAGGCCGACCTTCGCGTGCAGGAGGAAGTCAAGAAACTCCCCGACTACAAGACGATTTGGCAGACCTTCGCGGTGCTGTTGCCGGTGAAGTCCGTCGGCGTGATGGGCGACCAGCGCACCTACGAGTACACCTGCGCCATCCGCTCGGTCAATTCGATCGACGCCATGACGGCGGACTGGACGCGCCTGCCCTACGAAACATTGGCGACGATGTCCAACCGCATCATCAACGAAGTGCGCGGCATCAACCGCGTCGTCTACGACATTTCGTCCAAGCCGCCGGCCACGATCGAGTGGGAATAAAGAAGGGAATCCAAAAAATGGCAGGAATAGGCATGAAATTTGGTCTTTTTGCGGCGGTCTGCGCGTGGGTGCTCGCCGCGGCGCAGGCGGGGGAGTTCACCTCCGCGCTGGCCGGGCGCGTCACCTACACCGATTCGGACGGATGGTCCGTCGCGGTCGACGCCAAGACGATCGAGAAGGGCGTGGAAGAGTGGCATTTCACGTTCGCTGCGGCGAAACCGTCCGACCCGCCCAAAACGGTGGTCGAATTCACCTTTCCTCTGAAAGATGTGGTCGGCCGTTGGACGACCGGCGAAGGGCTCCGCAAGCATCTTCCGGTCAATTGGGGCGGCGGCTTCAGCTCTTCCCTCTACTCGCAGGCCCCGGTGCTCGCCTATTTCTCCGATTCGAACGAGAACCGCGGCGTCATCGCCTGTTCGGAGGCGTTCCGCCGGGTGACCTTCAACATGGGCGTCATAGAGGAGACCGCGCAGTCGTGTTTCGCGGCGACGCTCTTCTCCGAGCCTGAAGCGCCGATAAGTTCCTATGAAGTCAGCTTCCGGCTTGATTTCCGTCCGGTGTTCTATGCGGACGCGCTGCGCGCGGCGTTCGCGTGGTACGGGACGATGCCGGCCTGCAAGCCGGCGGCGGTGCCCGCCGCGGCGTTCGACCCGCTCTACTCCTTCTGGTATTCGTACCACCAGGACGTGACGGCCCCGTCGGTCGAAAAGGAATGTGCGGCGGCGGTCCCCTATGGCATGAAAACCGCCATCGTCGACGACGGCTGGCAGACGGACGACACCAACCGCGGCTATTCCTACTGCGGCGACTGGCAGGTCTCCACGAACCGCTTCCCCGATTTCGCCGCGCACGTGAAGAAAGTCCATGAACTGGGGATGAAGTACATGATCTGGTACGGCGTGCCGATGATCGGCTTCAAGAGCCGGAACTACGACCGCTTCAAGGGCAAGTACCTCTGGAGCGACTACGGACGCTGGTCGGACTACTCCTGTCTCGATCCGCGCTTCCCGGAAGTGCGCGAGTTCCTCATCGGCATCTACGAAAGCGCGGTCCGCGACTGGGATTTGGACGGCCTCAAGCTCGACTTCATCGACGCGTTCGGCTTCCGCGGCAAGGATCCGGCGGTGGCGGAGAACTACGCCGGACGCGACATCAAGTCCCTGCCCGAGGCGATCGACCGGCTGATGACGGACGTCAACCGCCGTTTGACGGCGCTCAAGCCGGACATTCTCATCGAGTTCCGCCAGTCCTACATTGGGCCGGCCATCCTCAAGTACGGCAACATGATGCGCGCGGCGGACTGCCCGATGGATTTCCTCGCCAACCGGGTGCGCACGCTCGACCTGCGCCTGTCTTCCGGGAACGCCGCGGTGCATGCGGACATGCTGATGTGGAATCCGGAGGACTCTGTCGAAGCGGCGTCCAAGCAGTTCTGGAGCATTCTCTTCTCGGTTCCGCAGATTTCGATGCGGCTGGAGGAGCTTTCCGCGGCGCACCAAGCCAAACTGCGCGAGATGCTGGATTTCTGGCTGGCGCACCGCGATACGCTCATGAAGGGCGAGCTGCGCCCGATGCGCCCCGATTTGAACTACCCGGCCGTCTATGCTTACGGTGAAGGCGAGCAGGTCATTGCCGTCTACGATGCCGATTGGGTCGTTAAAGTCGACCGTTCTCGCGGCGAAAAGGTCTTCATCGTGAACGCGACAGACGCGAAGAGCCTCTTTGTGAAGGTGGACGGCAAGATGTGCGAAGTCGCCGCGAAGCCCTGTTCCGCCTTCGAGCTGGACTAATCGCGGCGGAGCCTGTCCGAAAGGATCTGAACGAGCAAGTCGGCCAGTTTGCGCTGGCCGCTCTCGTTCAGATGGATGCAGTCCCCCTCGCGGTAGTCCGTTCGGGGGTCCAGCTGCAGCAAATGGAAGCCGTAACCGTTCTTTTTGCAGAAATTCCGCAGCTTGATTTCGCCTTCGCTCAAGGCGGGGGACGCCCAATCGCCTTTCAGGCGCGTATAGACGATTCCGCGATCCGGGGCTTGTCCGAGGCAATAGCTTATCGCTTCCAGGCTGGCCGCTTCCGCCGCCTCCTTTGACATTCCGCCGCGGACGAGCCCCTCTTTGGAGACCAAACGGCTCTGTTTCTCGCGCCCAAGACCTTCCAAGCGCGGCAGAATATAGCGATAAACGAGTTCCCAAACGGCTAACCAGGGCTTTTTGTCCGGAAACGAACGCGTGCCGACTATCGGCGTATGGTCGGGTACATCCCAAAGATCTCCCGGATTCAGCACCATATAGACGGACTGGGCCCCGAAATTCCCGTATTTGCGCACGTATTCCGCACAATTTACGGGGCCCCAGCTACCGGCGGAACAATTCAGGATGCGGAAGGGACGTCCCTGGGCGCGCAGTTCTTTTTCCGCGAGGGTCGTGGCGAGTTTCGCCTGGTCGGTGAGTGCGCCCCCGTTGAGCACGCTGTCGCCCAGCATGAGGACGCAGTTCTCGCCATTCGTCAGAACGCTTGTCGGGTAGTCATTGCGCAGAGATTTGTCGTTGTAGCGGATACGGTTGCCAAACCGGAGACAGTCCTGGTTCGGCGCGAACAGATACTCGATCTTTGGGTCCGCAACCGAAAGCGGCGGGTCTCCAAGCCCGAGACCTTTGCGCGCATAGATTTCGGCTCCGGCCAGAAGAGCCAAAGCGAGGGCGGCGAGAATGCCGGTCAGATGTTTCTTTTGCATGGTGTACTCCGCAAGGAAAGAACCGGAAAGAGGAGAGAAAGCAAACCTGCCGCCCGAGCAGTCCGTTTGAAGACTGCACACCGAGTGGCATAAAGGGCTTCTGTCAGTGCGTTAGCACGTGGGGGGGGT
>DJRS01000003.1:5585-14447 GCA_002440145.1 Verrucomicrobia bacterium UBA6354 | reverse complement strand
GTGCGACAACTTCTACTGCAAAGAGGCGGAGCGCGGCATGCGATTCGACGACCCGGCTCTGGAAATCGTCTGGCCGACCCTGGACGTCCCCGTGAAACTGTCCGAAAAAGACCAGAAGCATCCGCTTTTCGGCGCAATCGAACCGTGGTCCGCCCTATGAAGTCCATTCTTTTCCTGTTCGCGCTCCTTTTGTGCGCGTTTCCCGTCCTTTCCGCCCCTTGGGAGGATGTCACCGCGGCACGCTATCCGGATGCGGACGCCGTCATTGTCGAAGCCGCGGAAGACTACGCCTACCAACCCGACGGCACGTACATCGCGACGGAAAAAGCCGCGCTCAAGATCCTGACCGAGAAAGGCCGCCGCGAAGAGCGCGTGCAGCAATTCTCCTACTCCAAACGCTATTCCGCGCTTGGCGGTCCCTACGTCAGCATTGTCGGCACGAACGGGGTGCGGCGCACAGTGGATATTTCGGCGACGATGCGCGAGGCGACGGACAACTCTTCCACCTCCGCCAACATCTACGATCCGCTCGACCGCGTCATTACCTGCACCATCCCCGGCTTGCAGGTCGGCGAAACGCTTTGCTATACGCTCGTGCGCACCAACTTCGCCGCGCGCGTGCAGAACCAGTTCGCGCTTTTCACCGAGATGGCCTGGACGCTGCCGATCCTGAAAAAGACGGTCCGCGTGACCGCCCCGGCGTCCCTGCCGCTCAAAAAGGAGGCGGTACGCCATCCGCTGGGGAATGTGGCCGCCACCAAGGAATCCCGGCCGGACGGGTCGGTCGTGCATACGTGGGTCGCCACGAATTCGCCCCAGGTCTTCCCCGAACCCGACATGCCCCCGCTCTATACCCAAGTCCAAAGCGTCCGCGCCTCCACCCTCGCCTCCTGGCGGGAACTTTCCGCGTGGTATTGGGGGCTGTGCGCGCCGCATCTGGCGAAAACGACGCCGGCCATGACGAACAAAGTCGCGGAACTGGGACGCGACATGCGCAAGATCTACGACTTTGTCGCGCAGGAAGTGCGCTACATGGGGCTCACGATGGAGGACAAGTCCCCCGGCTACGCGCCGCATGACGTGGATATCACCTTCGACAACCGCTACGGCGTCTGCCGCGACAAGGCCGGTCTGCTCGTCGCCCTCCTCCGCATCGCCGGCTACGAGGCCTATCCGGTGCTCATACAGGTCGGGGAGAAGATGGACCCCGAAGTCCCGACGCCCTACTTCAACCATGCGATCGTCGCCGTCCGCAATCCGGACGGGAAAGACGGCTACATCCTCATGGACCCGACGGACGAGTCCAGCAAGGATCTGCTGCCCGCCTATCTCAACGGGCGGTCCTATCTCGTGGCGCGCCCGGACGGCGAAGACCTGCGGACTTCCGGCATCGTGCCGGCCGAGGCGAACGCGGTCGTAGCCGAAACGACGGGGCGGATAGCCCGCGGCGGAATCGCCGTCCTGACTTCCGACCTGCGTTTCCGCGGCATTCACGACAATGCCTGGCGCGGCGCCCTCTTGCGCAGGCAGGCCTCCGAACGGCGCCGCTTCCTGGAGCAGACGCTTTCCGCGGCGTTTCCCGGCGCGGAACTCCTCTCCTTCGAGATCAAGCCCGAACGTCTCGCGGATACCACGCGGGAACTCCAAATCCATCTCGTGGCGCGCATTCCCGAAGTCGAGGTGGACGGCAAAACCTGCGAACTGCTGTCCCCGCCCCTCGTCAGCGGCGTGTTCGGCCTCCCCATGCGCCTCTTGGAAGGACGGACCGCCCTCGCGAAGCGCGTCTTCCCGCTAAAAATCCTATCCACCGCGAAAGTATCCGAAACGCTGAAACTGGACCTGTGGCAGATGCCTACGCCCCCCGTTTTCCCGGAAGAAACCGCGATCGACGGCAAGTTCACGTTCAAGCGGACCTTCGCCTTCACCAACAACACGCTCACCGTTCGCCGCGATTTGGCGGTGGACGCCCTTGAATTCTCGCCGGAGGAGTATGCCGGGCTGCGGACCGATCTCGCCGCTTTGGAAGCGTCCCTGCGCAAGCCCGTCATCCTGCCGCGCGACCCTCTGCAAGGCGCTTCCGTCCACTATCTGGACGAAAAGTACGCCATTTCTCTGTTTTCGCCCACGTCCTGGGTCATGACAAACACGGTCGTGAAGGAGATTCTCTCCTATAAAGGAAAGAAATCGTCCGCCGAAATCGTGCTGCCCTACCACCCGTCCGTCGCCCAGATCGACATCGTCCAGGCGACCGTCTCCAACAAAAACGGACGCGTCTCCGTTGCCGGACCGCGCGAAATGAACGTCCTGGACTGCGAATGGGCGTCCGCCGCGCCGCGCTACGCTCCCGGCAAAAAGCTGATCCTCAACCTGCCGGCCGTCGAAATCGGGAGCGTCCTCTATCTCACGACCGCCACGACCGTAACGAATTCGCCCCTGCCCTTCCGCGGCAATTGGTATTTCGACATGATTGGACAGCCCGCGGACGCGCTTTCCGTCACCCTGGACGGGAAAGTCCTGCGCCAGGCGCGCGACCTGAAGATGCACGCGGTCGAGCCGAATCTGCCGGCCGGACCCCTTTGGCGCGACACGCTGACCGTTTCCAAGGGCGATTTCGCCGCGTTCGCCGCGGCAATCCGTCCCTATCTGGAGGTGGCCCCGATAGACCCGCTCCCGGTTGTCGGGACGAACGGCGTGCGGACGATTCGCGACTGGATGGCGCGCAACATCCGCATCGCCGGCCCGGGACTCTACGAAATGCCGCTCGCGGAGCAGGCGACCGACCCCGCCCGCGTCCTCAAGGAACGCTATGCGAGCCGATTCGATTACATCCGCACCCTCTGCGCGCTCCTGCGCGGGGCCGGACACAAGGCGGAAATCGTCCTCGCCGCGGATGACGCAGGAATGGATCCGCGCCTCCGGGAGCGCAACCAGAAAACCTACCCCAACATCGGTGTGTACGCCTATCCGCTTTGCCGCGTCGAACGCGCGGACGGCGCGCTTTTCCTCGGCACGGAGAACGAATACACCCCGTTGGAAGCCTCCGCCTGGGCTGGCGCGACCTATTGGATGCCCACTGCGGGCGGCGGTTTCGGCCAAATCGACCCCGAAAACGGACAAAAATCCGTGACCGACACGCTGACGCTCGACATCCGTCCCAACGGCGCGGCGGATGTCGACTACGAGCAACGGACCACCGGGTCGGAAGTGGGCGCTTTGCGGAAAGAGTATGCCGAAATCCTTCCCGAGGAACGCGACCGGCTGTACCAGTCCCTCCTCGGGCAAATCGCCCAAGCCGCGGAAGCGACGGGCCCCCTCGTCACGGACCTGGCGGGCTATCCTTTCCGCCTCTCTTTCAAGGCGTATATTCCAAATTATGCCGTATTTTCGGGCGATTTGCTGACATTGTCCGTTCCGCCCTTCGCCCGTGCGCCCTTCAGTTCGCTGGAAAGCACGCCCCGGGAGAACCCGCTCGCCTCCTCGGCGACCGACGCGGCGGAAGAGGACGTCGTCGTGGTCTTTCCGGCGGGGTACGACACGATCGAGCACCTGCCGGACGACTTGCGGTACGACAGCCCCCGACTAACATCCCGAACGACGGTCGATCGCACCCCCGACGGCCGCCTGCGCGTCACCTTGCGCCGCCAAACGCCGCGGCAGGATGCGCGGCTATTCCCGGCGGACTACGCCCCCCTCTTTCGTGAACGCGCGCGGCAAATCGACAGTCGCGCCAATCGTCAAATCACGGTCCGCAAGGGCCAAAAACCAAAAGGAAAATAACATGAATCCGTTAATCGGCCGCAAGGCGTGGCTTGTCGCGCCTGTTTGTTTCGTCATCTCCCTGGCGATTCTCGTCGCCCTCTGGTGGGCTTTGGAGCCCGAAACCGTGATGGTGCTCTTCGACCAGGACGGCGCAGCCCCGGTCGAACTCATGACGCTCGCCCTTTTCGCCCTGATCGTTCCGCTCGTCTGGCTCTGTCCGCCGGTTGGCGGGTCCGCGCGAAAGCAGGCGTTCTGGTGCGCCGAATGGTCGCTCCTCGCCGTCATGGCCATCGTCCGCGAGACCGATCTCCACAAGGCCCTCTTCGCCGACCTCTGGCCCGAAATCGCCGCGGGCTTCAAGGGGACCGTCTTCAAGATGCGCTTCCTGACGGCGTGGGACATGCCCATCGTGCCGCGCCTCTTCGTGCTGTTCTTCTTCATACTTTTCTTCGCGGCCGTGATGCTTCCGCTGGTACGGTACATCCTGCCTCTTGCAAAAGGATTCTTCACCCTCAAGCCCGTCGCGTGGAGCGCCGCGGTGTTTGGCGCGACAAGCGTCCTCGTGCTCGTCTGCGACCGCTTCCCGGCCTGGTATCGCCACGCCCACGACGACACCGCCCTTCCGGACGCGGCGAAGGCGTTTTGCACGGTTTTGGAGGAAGGCGGCGAGATGATGATGGCGCTTTTCGCGCTGCTCGCCCTCCTGCAGTCCTATATTATTTTCAATGTTTGGACCAAAAAGGAAGATTGACATGCTGTTCGAAGTCGACAAGACGAAATGCGTCAAATGCGGGGCGTGCGTCAAGGATTGCGCGTTCCGCGCCCTCAAAGCCGGCGCGGAGGGTTACCCCGAAATCCCGAAGCCCGAGAAGTGCATGCGCTGCCAGCATTGCTTCGCCATTTGCCCCGTCGGCGCGATCACCTTCAACGGACACCGTCCGGAAGACGCCGTTCCCACACGCGGACTCGCCCTCCCGACGGCCGATGAGGTGGAAAACTGGATGCAGGTCCGCCGTTCCACGCGGCAGTTCCGCAAGGAAGACGTGGACCGCGGCGCTTTGGAGCGGATTCTTTCCCGTCTGGGGGACGTGCCGACCGGGTGCAACGCGCGCGGCCTGACCTTCACCTGCTTCCCCACACGCCGGGCGATGGACGCGTTCCGAGAAGAGTTCATCCATGCCATCGAGGCGCACCGGGACGGCCCGAAGCTTCTGCCGCGGTGGCTCGCCGTGCCGGCCATCCGCATGCGCGCCGGCAAGGGCGACATGTTCTTCCGCGACGCGCCGGGCATGGTCATCATCTCGTCGGACGAAACCAACCCCGCCGTGACGACCCCCGAGGCGGACGTGGCCGCCGCGTGCGCCTACTTCGAAATGCTCGCCCAGGCGCACGGCCTGGCCACCTGCTGGTGCGGATTCCTCCAGCTCGTGCAGCGCGAAGTGCCCGAACTCCTCGAGAAAACCGTCGGAATCCGCCGCACGACCCCCTTCTACGCCATGCTGTTCGGCAAGAGCGCCGTCGCCTACCGCCGCGGCGTCTGCCGCGAGACGGACGCCACGATCGTCTGGAAAGAATGACCGTTCCCTTCAAGATCCTGCTGGTCGACGACGAGCGGACCATGCGCTATTGCTTCCAGCGGCTGCTGGAAGAGGAGGGTTATCTCGTCGAAACCGCCAAGGACGGCGACGAGGCGCTGCAGAAGTTCGGCGCCTGCAAGCCCGATCTGGTGCTGCTGGACGTCATGATGCCCAAGAAGAACGGGCTGGCGACCTGCGCGGCGCTGCGCGACCTGGACGCGATCGTCCCCATCATCTTCTTCACGGCGGCGCCGTCCGAAATCTCGCTTGTGCGCGGACTCGGCGCGGGCGCGAACGACTACATCGCCAAGGACTGCTCGCCCGAGGAACTCCTGGCGCGCATCGGCGCGGCGATCGCCCGCAGCGAAGCCGCCCTCATGTCCGCCCCCAACGCCGGGTCGCGGCGGATGCTCGGGGACGCCATCCTCGACTTCTCGCTCATGATCGTCGAACGCGAGGGCCAGGTCGAACCGCTGACGCGTTCCGAAGCCATCGTCCTGCGCGCCTTGACGGATACCGCCAACCGCTTCCTCTCGACGGACGAGATACTCGAACTCCTCTATGGGCCAAACCATCTGGCGGACGACAAGGTCGTCTCCTCGCTCATCCGCCGCCTGCGCACCAAACTCGGACGCGTCGGCAATCTCATCGTTTCCCGCCGCGGGCTCGGCTACAAAGTCGTGAATTGAGCCCGAAAACCGCAGTTGAAAGGCTGAAATCCGGATTATGGTCTTTGTTTTCAACCGTGTCAATCAAGGAGAAAACAGGCAAATGTCGCCTGAACGGGCTGGGCGGTCCGGGATGCCGCGCACATCTTATCGGCAGGACAAATCCAAGAGACCGCGGTCTTTTACCCAAGAGACCGCGGTCTTTTACCCAAGAGACCGCGGTCTTTTACCCGAGAGACCGCGGTCTCTTACCCAAGAGACCGCGGTCTTTTACTCAAGAGACCGCGGTCTTTTACCCGAGAGACCGTGGTCTTTTGCCCAAGAGACCGTGGTCTTTTGCCCGAGAGACCGCGGTCTCGGCTCCGTCTCGTGGGGTCGAGATCCCCGTCTCAAGGAGATTCGGGATCCTCAGCGCGGTCGAAAACGACGGCCGCGACCCGGATGCCGGCTCTTCGACTGCAATCCATGGATTTGGTTTGAAGCAAGAAAGGAACTTATTATGACTATTTACCGGAGTTCTTCCGACAAAGTGATCGGCGGCGTCTGCGCAGGTCTTGCGGACGCGTTCGACCTGAACGTCACGGGCGTGCGCTGGGCGTGCGCGCTTGTCGCGCTCTTCCTCTCGGGCGTCCCCGTTCTCGTCTACCTCGTCCTCTGGGCGGTTTTGAAGGAGCGCGACACCGGCGATGACGCCCCCGCGCGGCAAATCGGCGAATGCGCCCCGTAGGATCCTGCCCTCACGAGAAAGAACGCCACAAGCCCGACACGCAAGTCGCCGCGGTCGGCGGTCTTTTCTATGGGCGCTGGCTGGTCGGCTAGGTGCCGCGTCCCGGACCGTCAAGACACCGTGGAGGAGATAGCGCCCTTGCCGAGGCGCGTATGGATGACGTCGCCCTTCCGCACGTCGGACGGCGCACGGACGATTTCCCCCGCCGCGGTCGTCGTAATCGAATAGCCGCGTTCGAGAACGGCGTAAGGGGAAAGCATGTCCAGCTTCGCCGCCAGCTCGTTCACGTGCGCCGAAAGGTCGCGCACGCGCAGGCGGGAGGCGGCCGTCAGGGCGTCCGCGAGACGGGCAAGCCGTCCCTCCGCCGCCAGTTGCTGCTTCTCCAGCAACGGAGACAACGCCGCGCCCAGCCGGTCCAGTCTGCGCGCGCATCCATCCGCCCGCGCCCGCAAGGCGGGAACGAGAAGCGTCGCCAAATGATCGACCCGCTGCGCGTTCCATTCGTACGCCGCGCGCATGGCGGCCGCGAGCGCGTCCTCCAGACGCTGCAGGCGCCGCAGAAGTTCCGCCCGCTCGGGCACCGCGCGCTCCGCCGCCATGGACGGCGTGCCGGCGCGCACGTCCGCGGCGAAATCGCACAGGGTGTAGTCCGTTTCGTGCCCGACGGCCGAAATGACCGGGATGCGCGAAGCGGCGACCGCCCGCACGAGCGCCTCGTCGTTGAAGCAGAAAAGATCCTCGAAACTGCCGCCGCCGCGCCCGACAATCAGCAAATCCGCCTTCCAATCCGTGTTCCCGTTGAACCAATCCAATCCGGCGACGAGCGTGGCGGGGGCCTCTTCGCCCTGCACGAGCGCCGGATAGAGACGGATTTCCAGCGCGGGGAAGCGCCGCGTCAGAACGCGGCACATGTCGTGCACGACCGCGCCGGCGGAACTCGTGACGAGCCCGATCCGCCGCGGCAGAAACGGTAGCGGACGCTTGCGCGCGGCGGCGAAGAGGCCTTCCGCCTCGAGTTTCGCCTTGAGTTCCAGATAGCGCCGCATGAGATCGCCCGCCCCGACGGCCTTCGCGGCCAGCACCGTCAGCTGGTAGTTCCCGCGCGGCGGATACACCGTCGCGTTCGCATAGACGAGGACTTTGGCGCCGTCCGCCAGCAAAGGCCGCGCCTTGCAGCGCTCCAGGCTCGACTTGAACATCACGCAGGCGATTTGCGCGCCCGGGTCCTTCAACGTGAAATAGGCGTGCCCGCTCGGGAATACGCGCCAGCCGCTGATCTCCCCTTCCACGTAGATGCGCGTGTAGCGGTTCTCGACAAGCCCTTTTATGCCGGCGGTCAAAGCCGACACCGTCAGGGCCGGAGGCGTGTCTGCGGGCGCTTTCATGTCTTGGCCATGCGCTTCACGCGGCGTTTCACGTCGCTTGCGGAATGGATGCCGACCGACAGAATGACGCCCACGGCAAAAAATGCCGAGACCAGATTCGTTCCGCCATAGCTGAAAAAGGGCAACGCCATGCCTTTCGTGGGCAGCGCCTCGCACACGACGCCGATGTTGAAGCACGCCTGGAAGAAGATGATGAACGCCATCCCGTAGGCGAGAAAGCGCCCGAAGCGGTCCGCGGCGTGGTGGGCGATGTAGACCGACAGGATGAAGAACAGCGTGAAAAGAACGAGCACGCCGATCGTGAAAACCACCCCGAACTCCTCCGCGCCCACGGCGAAGACGAAGTCCGTATGCGCCTCGGGCAGATAGCCGTGCTTCTGCATGGACTGCATGTACCCGACCCCCCAAAGTCCGCCGCGCTGCAACGCCACGCGCGCCATGGCGACTTGATAGGCGGCGGGATTGTCCACGTCGCCCGCTCCCCAGAACGCCGCGAGCCGCCCCATGCGATTGGCGTTCGTCAGGAGCTTGAACGCAAAAAGCGCGCCTGCGCCCAGCCCGGCCAGCAGAAGATGGGAAAGCCGCACGCCCGCCAGGAACATCAAAAGCGCCGCGGCGACCCCGATGACCATGACGGAGCCGAAATCCGGCTCGAGGAGAACCAGAAGCGCCAAGGGCGCGACCAGCGCGACAGACAGCGCCATGCCACGCCCGAAAAGTTCGACGCGCCAGCCTATGCGGTCGAG
>DJRS01000003.1:0-5379 GCA_002440145.1 Verrucomicrobia bacterium UBA6354 | reverse complement strand
ACGAAGAAATAGACGTTCCCGCCGTGCAGGCGCGCGGCGTTCGTTCCGCTTGCGCTGCACAAGACAATCAGGCCGACAGCCACGAGCGCCGCGACCGTCAGGCCCAACAGATACAACGGTGTCCTGCGCACCGTCCGTTTACTGCTGTTCCACGGCGTCGGCCGGCAGTTTCAGGACCTGCCCCGCCTTCAGCGGTTCGTCCCCGAGATTGTTGAGGTCGCGAATCACGCCCTGGCTCACGGAGAACTTGATGGCGACGTCCGTCAAATCTTCGCCTTCCTGGACCGTGTAGGAAATCTCGTTCGTCGCGCTCGCCGGTTCGCTTGCGGCCGGCCCCGCCGCGGGCGCATCGAGCGCCGGAAGCGTGGACTCCTCTTCCGCCTTCGCGGCCGGCTCGACGGGAGCCGCTTCAGCCGGCGCCGCCGCCGGCGCGGGGGCTTCGGCGGGTTTCGCGGCCGCCGGCGCCTTGGGGGCCTGGACCGCCGCCTTCTTCTCCGCAGGGACCGCCTTCCTGGCGGCAACCGGTTTCTCCGCCGGGACTTTCAGCTTCTGGCCGACGCGGATGAGATCCTTCTTCAGTCCGTTGAGCTCCTTGAGCTGGCGGACGCGCAAACCATGCGCATGGGCGATGCCGCCGAGCGTGTCGCCGCTCTTGACGATGTACTCCTTCGTCGCGCCCGTGTACGGCTTGTAGGCACGGGGGGCTTTCCTGGCGGCGACAGGCGTGGGGGTCGGAGCCTTCTGCTCGCCCACGTCAATCTTTCCCGGAAGTTTGATCTTCTGTCCCACGCGCACGACATTGTCGTCTTTGATCTGCGGATTGAGACGGCGGATGGCCGCAATCGTCACATTGTATTTCTTGGAAATCTTGGCGAGATAGTCTCCTCGCTGCACAATGTAGTCCGTCGTTTCCTCGACAGGCGCCGGTTCCGGCTTCTGGACGGCCGGTTCGGGCTTCTGGGCCGCCGGTTCGGCAACGACGGGCTCCGGCTCGGGAGCCGCCGCTTTCACCTCCTCCGGCGCGGGCGCGGCGGATGGCGCTTCCTCCGTCTGTTTGACTTCGTTCTGCGAAGTCTTCGAATAACCGCGATAATTCGGGTCTTTGCAGCCCGCAAGAACGGCGACAGCCGCAGCACCCAACACAATACCGACTTTCTTCATGTCTTTTATCCTTCTTTTTTCACGAGGTCCGCAAAGCGTTCGCCGCGTTCCCCGAAACCGTTGAATTGATCGAAACTCGCCGCCCCGGGCGAAAGAAGCACCGTCTCGCCCGCGCACGCCTCGCGCCGGGCGGCGGAAACCGCCTTCTCCAGCGTGCCGCAGACTTCGCACGCGATCGTGCCCGCCCAGGCCGCGGCGAACGCCGCCGCGCACGTCCCGACGAGATACGCCTTCTCCACGCGCCCGGCCAGCGCGGCGCACGCCGCGCGCGGATCGTCTCCCTTGGGGAGCCCGCCGGCGATCAGCCGCACGCGCCCGCCCGCCATCCGCACGCCGGCCGCCAGCGCGGCTACGGAAGTCGCCTTCGAATCGTCCACGTAGACGACGCCTTCCCGCTCGCACACGCGGCACATGCGATGCGGCAGGGGCTCGAACCCGGCGAACGCCCGCCGGATCGTCCCGTCCGGCACGCCGGCCGCGCGCAACAGCGCGACCGCCGCCGCACCGTTCGCCGCCAGAACGGGATTGTCGAAATACGACCCCTGGGCAAGGGGCGATGGCGGCAGATCCTCCGCCAGGATGCCATGGGGCGTCATCCCGAGAAGCCGTCGCTTGAGCGCATGATACACGGCCCGGCTCCCGTGCCGGTCCAGGTGGTCGTCCTGCAGATTCAATATCGCGGCCGCCTCGAAAGCGTCCGGCCCCAAAGCCGTCGTTTCAAGCTGGAACGAACTGACCTCGACGACCGCCCAGTCGCAATCCCCGACCGCGCAGACCGGCAAACCGTAGTTCCCGCATGCGACCGCCTTGCGGCCCGCCAGGCCGAGGGCTTCCGCCACCAGCTTGACGACGCTCGACTTGCCCTTCGACCCCGTGACCGCCAGCAGTTTGACGCCGCGCGCCTTGAGACGTTCGACCCCCAGCTGCAGTTCGCTCTTGACCGGGACGCCCGGGCTTGCGACCACCAGGTCGACGTTCTCCGCGAATGCGACCGAGTAGCCCGCCTTGCGCAGTTCCGCCGCGGCCGCCTCGCCGCTTTTGCCGCGTCCGAGTATCAACGCCGTGCGCGCCATCTCTTATCTGCCGCGCTCCGGACGTTGCGGCAGCGCATGCCCCGGGAGAAGCTTCTCGCGGACGATCAGACGCCACTGGCCGCGCGGCGCCTCGTCCGCCCCGGCTTCCGGCGCGGCGCTTTCCGGCGGCGCCGCGATGTCCACGCGCGCTTCGTACGGCGTGTCGTTCGTGGCCGCGCCGAAGAAAATGCAATAGCCGCCGCCTACTTCCTGCGCTTCCGCCTTCTCCGGCAACTCGAGTCCGTAGGCTTTCTTCAGCAATGCGCCCTTATCCCGCCACAAACCGTCCACCGTGTTCGTCCCGTCGTAGAAGCCCGTCTGGACGAAGACGTGCGATCCGTCCTCGCATGCGCGCCAGGACGCGCCTTCCAGTCCGGGCAGCCCCTTCGCCTTCAACGCCTCGGCACAGGCCGCGCGGTTCTTCTCCCGCACGTCGCGGACAGCCGCGTCCCACGCCCGCAGCGCGCGTTCGTAGAGGTATTCCGCTTTGCGTTCCCGCTGCGCCTCCGCGGACTCCCACGGACCGCATCCGGCGTTCGCCTTGTCCGCCAGCGTCAGCATGCAGCACCACGTGCCGTCCGGTTTCGTCCCGGCCACGCACATGACGCGCAGGCGCAGATACTCGGCGATCCAGCCGTCCGCCAGCGCATGCACCTTGAGCGGACCGAACGCCGCGGAAATCTTCTCTTTCAGGTCCGCCGCCGCCGCCAGGGCTTCTTCGCGCGTTTTCCAGTAGGACGAAAAATAGGCCTCTCCCGTCTCGTGGACCCCGGACTCCTCGTCATAGTGCGAATAGAAGCCCTTCGCGCCCTTCGCGCCAAAATGTTCCGCCGGCTTCTTCCAGGCCGTCAGCCACGCGCCCTCTTCGTCCGCCGCGTACCCGGCGGGCAGCTCTTTCAGTTTCGCGCCCGGGAACGCCATGTCCAGCGCCGCGACAAGCGCCGCTTCGTTCGTGGAAATCGCGTAATCCTCCACGACCTCGAAGAGGCGCATGGGGACCCAGTTCGTCGTTACGCCGTCCACGGTGTAGTAGGACTGCACGTCCGAAACATCCGCGCCCCGGTAGCCCAGCTTCTCCGCTTCCGACTTTCTCCCGCACCCGGCGACGAGCAACCCCGCCGCGAGCGTCCAGAAACCTATCTTCTTCATCTCGAATGCCATCTTTCTCCGCATCTTTCCTTTACGCAATATTATGCCATTTCCGCGCGACAAAAGCAAGCGCCAAAAACGGCGTCCGCGCATCTTCACAAACCTTCGCCGGGAAGCGTCACGAAAAGGTGCGCCTGCGTCCCCTCCACCGTCAAACGCCCGCGGCGCGTCACCAGCGCGCTTTCGCCTTCCGCCAGCGTCCGGCCTTCCACGGCGACCGGCCCCTTCATCGCATACAGCACCGCGAAATCCGCGTCGATATCGAGCGTCCGCCGCGCCGTGACTTCCTCCTGGGCGAAACGGAAGAACGGACACGAAACCCCTTTGGCGGCCCGCGGCGCCGGCAGCCCGTACCCGATGGCCTTCAGCGATTCGGCGATGTGCAACTGCCGCGGACGCCCGTCCGCGCCTACCCGCCCCCAATCGTAGAGACGGAAGGTCGTATCCGAACTCTGCTGCACCTCGTAAAGACGCGTATGGTCGCCGATCGCATGGACAAGCCCGCCCGGAATGAAGAAAACGTCGCCCGCCTGCGCCTCATGGCGCACCAGCACGTCCTCGAAAGCCCCCGACCGGACGGCTTCCTCGACGTCCCGCGCCCCCACGCCCGGCTTCAACCCGGCATAAATGACCCCCGCATTCAACAGGCACCACATCTCCGTCTTCGGCTCGCCCCCCGTCACAAGACAGGTCTGCTCGTTCGGATGCACCTGGACGGAAAGCCGCGTGTGCGCGTCTATGACCTTGAACAGGAGCGGAAAATCCGGCCATACGTCCCGCAGCGTCTTTCCGGCGAGCTCCCCGTCCGCAATGACCGACGAACCCGTCGGATGCGCGGAAACAATCCAATCCTCCGTTCCCCAGAGGGCCTGCCTCAAAATCGGCTTGAATCGCAATATCTGCGGCATCATAGTTGTTCTCCTTAGTATCGTCTGCCATGCGGCGCTGTCTGCCTTACGGCATGTTGCACACTATTTTAGCAGATTCGCGCCGCCGCGTCAAACACAATCCGCCCTACGCGACAGACATGGCTTTCGATGAAAAGAGAAAGGACAGACCCGCCTCTTGCGAACTCTTCTTGCAGGAAAACCGGTAGCCCCACTGCCTTGGTTGCCTCGCAGGGACTCGAACCCCGACAAGCAGAATCAGAATCTGCTGTGCTACCATTACACCACAAGGCAGCTTCAAAACACACTCTCCAAAATGGCGGGGTCGACGGGGCTCGAACCCGCAACCCCCGGATCGACAGTCCAGTGCGCTAACCAATTGCGCCACAACCCCGCGGTTCCAGAAAGTGATGCATATTATATCATATTTCGGTTTGCCTGCGCAAGGGGAAATTTCAACTTTTTTCCGATTGTGAATTGTCAAAGTAAATGCCCATAGTGTATGGACATTTACTCGGGCAATTCACACCAACGGCAGGAACGCAGTTCTCTGCCGTCCGCAAGCCCACCATCAGACCGCGAAAGTGCGAATGCCGCGCGCCGGAACGCCACGCCCCGCCCCCGAACCCCATGGTAGGGACTGCAGTCCCCTGCGGCCCGTCGCCCCCACCACCAGACCGCGAAGCGGGCTCTCTAAAAACCTGTTCGCCTGTGTTCGGGAGCGGAACCTGCGTAGCGTCCAGGCGAAGCGGAGATGCGCCGAAGAAGCTTTGCTTCGGAGGGTAGGTCGCGAAGCGACGGCGAAGCCGACCGCAAGGGCCCGCGCGTACCCCTTTGTTGCTCCTCGGAGTTTCTTCTACATTCTCTACATGTTCTCCACGGCCATTCCCGTGCGGGCGGCAGGGGACTGCCGCCCCTACCGTTGGACGCCTCACGGCCCCCCATTCTACATTTTCTACATTCTCTACACGGTTAAATTTATCTCACGCAGAGATACGCAGAGCCACGCAGAGAAATCCCCATTCTACATTCTCTACACGGCTAATAAACTCCGATGGGCGACAAAGGCTCCACTAACGTTTCGCCACTCGCTTCGCACGCCCCGCCCC
>DJRS01000168.1:10115-16575 GCA_002440145.1 Verrucomicrobia bacterium UBA6354 | reverse complement strand
TCGCGGCGAAAGTCCTCTACTCTTCCATCACCAAGCGTCTGGAGGCGACGGAAGACGTATCTGCAGTAAAGGCCGCATGCGGGCGCAAAGGCGGCAAAAAGACGCAAGACCGAAATCGTTTTGCTCAAGCAATTGCTCAAGCAGGTGCTAAAGCAGCTGCTCAAGCAAGTGCTCAAGCAGGCCTGCTAAAGCCTACATCTACATCTACATCTACAACTACATCTACTTCTACAACTACATCTACACCTATATCTGATACACACATACATATAGGGGGGGACACCCCCCAACCCCCCGTGTGTATCGGTGATTCTGTTTGTCGTTTGGATGAAAAGGCGCACGCCCCGAAGCGCGGTACGTTCGTGAAGCCGACGATGGAGGAGGTGCGCGCCTACTGCCAAAAGCGCGGATTCGACGAGATCAGCGCGGAAGATTTCGTGGACTACTACGAATCGAACGGCTGGGTCGTGGGGAACGCGCCGATGAAGGACTGGCGGCGGACGGTGGACCGGTGGCACCGCAAGAACATGCGCGAAAAAGCCGCGGAGAGGGTCTCCGAAGAGACGTCGTACGTCCAGCCCGGGTACGTGCTGCGGCTCGGGGCGGAGGACGATGACGCGTCCGCGGCGAAAACGAAAACGAACTAAAACGAACTAAAACGAACTAAAACGAACTAAAACGAACAAGGAGGAAACATAATGGATACGGAAAAGAAAGACAACAACGGCGCGGTCCGGATGGGTGACGCGATCGGGACGACGGACGCGATTGCGCAGCTGAACGCGCTCGCGGACGCGTCCGCGCCGGCGGACGAGCCGCTGTACGACCTGGAGAAAGTGACGCGGTCGATGGCGCGGCGGGGATTCCGCTTCACGCCGCAGACGTTCGAGTTGGCGAGGAAGTACTGCCAGGGCAAGGGCGGGTTCACGCTGCGCGGCGACGTGGGCGTGGGGAAGTCGTTCTTCTTCTACGCGCTGGACATCCCGGCGCTCTCGCTGGAGCTGGCGAAGAGCAAGTCGCTGGACGAACTGGACTTCGCGCTCGACTCGTGGCGCGACCACGACATCGTCATCGACGACGTGGGCAGGGGGGACGAGACGATCGTCTCGTACGGGACGCGCTGCGAGCTTCTGCCCTACGTGCTGGAGAAGCGCATGGAGGCGTGCGGGGAGACGTTCATGACGACGAACCTCACGGTGGATGAACTGATGAAGCGCTACGGCACGCGCATCGTCGACCGCATGACGCTGGCCGGCAAGATGTACACGCTCGAGGGGGCGTCCCAGCGGCGTCCGGGCGGACGGCGGCTGGTGGGGTGGTACGAGGAGTTCTTCAAGGGACGCGTGTGGCCCGTCTGCGCGCGGCTGTGCCGCTACTGGGACGGAGAAGGCCGCCGGTGTCTGAAGGGCGTCAAGCACGAACCGCGCACGGGCGGCCGCGACGGCTACGAGGAAGTCCCCCTGTGCCGGTATTTCTGAGGGCGCGAAAAGACCGGGAAAACGCCGCGGATAGGCACGTCCGCAAAAAGGGGGTTGCTTTTTGGCGGATAATATGAGAAAATAGACGCCTAGACTTTCTGAAAGGAAAAGAAGATGGCTACATGTTGCATGTTTGCCGGCCAGGGCGCGCAGACGCCGGGCATGGGCAAGGATTTCGCCGAGGCGGACGCCGCGGCGATGGCGCTGTTCGACACGGCGAACGAGGTTTTGGGTTTCGACCTCAAGAAGGTGTGTTTCGAAGGCCCGGCGGAGGAGTTGACGAAGAGCAACGTCTGCCAGCCGGCGATATTCGTGACGAGCTACGCGGCGTACCAGGCCCTGCAGAAGAAGCGTCCGACGGCGTTCGACTGCGCGGCGGGTCTTTCGCTGGGCGAATGGGGGGCGCTGTGCGCGGCGGGGGTTCTGGATTTCGCCTCCACCCTGAAGGTCCTCGAGGCGCGCGGCAGGTTCATGCAGGAAGCGTGCGAAGCGACGCCCAGCGGGATGATCGCGATCGTGGGCGCGACGCCGGAGCAGCTCGAGACGCTGTGCGAGAAGACCGGGTGCACGGTGGCGAACGTCAATTCCGCCGCGCAGCAGGTGCTTTCCGGTTCGAAGGAGGAGATCGCCGCGGCCGCGGCGGAAGCGAAGACGCTCGGGATCAAGCGGGCGATTCCGCTGGCGACGGCGGGCGGCTTCCATTCGCCGTTCATGGCCCCGGCGCGCGAAAAGCTCGCGCCCGTCCTGGACACGATCGTCTTCCACGCGCCGAAGTTCCCGGTGCTGTCGAACGTGACGGGCAAGCCGCACGCGTCCGACCCGGCGGCCATCAAGGCGCTCATGCTGGAACAGGTCACGGGCACGACGAACTGGGCGGCGGACGTCGCCGCGGCCAAGGAGATGGGGTGCACGACGTTCGTGGAGTTCGGTCCGGGCAAGGTGCTCTCGGGACTCGTCAAGAAGATCGACGCGTCGCTCACGACGGCGAACGTCTCGGACCTGGCGTCGCTGGAGGCGACCGCGGCGCTTCTCGGCTGAGGGCCGGAAAAGGATTTGAAAGGATACATAAATGAAGAATCTGGAAGGTAAAGTCGCCCTTGTGACGGGCGCGGCGCGCGGCATCGGCGCGGCAATCGCCAAGAAACTGGCGGAAAACGGCGCGAACGTCGCGATTTGCGACCTCAAGGCCGAGTGGTGCGACGAGACGGTCAAGGCGCTGGAGGCGCTCGGCGTCAAGGCCAAGGGCTACGGCGTCAACGTCGCCAATTCGGCGGAAGTCGACGCGTGCGTGAAGGCGGTTTTGGCGGACTTCGGCAAGATCGACATCATGGTCAACAACGCGGGCATCACCAAGGACGGGCTCTTGATGCGCATGAGCGACGCGGATTGGGACGCGGTCATCGACGTCAACCTCAAAGGCACGTTCCTCTTCACGCGCGCCGTGGCGCGGCCGATGATGAAGAACAAGGCGGCTGACGGCACCCCGCTGGGCGGCTCGATCGTCAACATCGCTTCCGTCGTGGGCATCATGGGCAACGCGGGCCAGGCGAACTACACGGCCTCCAAGGGCGGCGTGATCGCGCTCACCAAGACGACGGCCAAGGAACTCGGCAGCCGCAACATCCGCTGCAACGCGGTGGCGCCGGGCTTCATCCAGTCCAAGATGACGGACGTGCTGCCGGAAGAGGTGCGCAAGAACTACATGGAGCAGATTCCGCTGCGCCGGTTCGGTTCGGTGAACGACATCGCCAACGCGGTGGCGTGGCTGGCGGGCGACGAAAGCGCCTACGTGACGGGGCAGATCATCTCCGTCAACGGCGGCATGATCGGGTAGATTTATGCTGGTGCGCCGGCGGATGCGGGGGGGTGGGCGACCCCCCCCTTGCGTTTGCGGCGTAAAAACGGTATAATAGACACATCTAACAAAGTAAGGAGTTCACTTATCATGGCAGGAAAACTTGAAGAACGCGTGAAGGACATCATCGTCGAGCAGCTCGGCGTCAACGCGGAACAGGTCACGACCGATGCATCGTTCATCGACGATCTCGGCGCCGATTCGCTCGACTCGGTTGAGCTCATCATGGCGTTCGAAGAGGAATTTGGCGCGGCCATTCCGGAAGAGGATGCCGAGAAGCTCACGACGGTCGGCAAGGTCGTCGAATATCTGAAGTCGAAGGGCTACGGCGACGACGGTTCCGCTCCGGCGAAGTAAGTCTTTTCGCGAAAGACGGATGGATGTCGGGTTCGGCGGCGGATGCCGCCGGACCCGCGCCATTTTCCGGCCGCGGCGGGAGATGCAACAATTTTGCCCCCAAGCGCGGCGAAATATGGTATAATATGCGGACAAAATGCAAGAAGAAGCGCCGAAATTGCTCGTGGATGTCGCGCGATTGGCGCCCGAAGGCGAGGAGCTGACGGGCGAAGCGGACATTATCGACCTGGACGAAGAGTTCGTGAAACCCTTCGGCGGGGTGCGGTATCGTCTGAAGGCGCAGCTCTTCGGCAATGAATTGCTTGTCCGCGGACATTTGGAGCAGGATTTCACGCTCGTTTGCAGCCGGTGCGACCGGGACTTCGACACGACGATTTCGGTGGACGATTTCACCGTTTCGTGCGAAGTGCCCGCGAACGCGGAAAACGTCGATTTGACTACGGACGCAAGAGAGTGTATAATACTCGCTTTACCGTCGTACCCTCTTTGCGATGAGGCGTGCCCGGGGTTGCCTCAACGCAAAGAGGTCCCCGAAGACGACCGCTGGAACGCGCTGGACGGGTTGAAGGTTTGAACACTAGAGCAGAAGCAGAATAAGAACAGGAGAAAAAGAAAATGGCAAGTCCTAAGAACCGCGTGTCGAAAATGCGCAAGCGTCAGCGTGTCGCATCCCTCGAGAAGCCGATTCTCGCGCAGGTTTCCGCGTGCCCGGAGTGCGGCGCGGCGAAGCGTGCGCACCGTGCGTGCCCGAAGTGCGGCGCCTACAAGGGCCGCAAGGTCGTCGCGGCCGCCGAGTAATCCCGGCCGTCGCCGAGAGCGATTCTGACAACGGAGCCCGATATGGTGCGAGTCGCGTTGGACGCGATGGGGGGCGACTACGCCCCCAAGCAGATCGTCGTGGGGGCGATCGAGGCCGCCTGCGGCCTCGAGAACGTCAAGATTCTCCTCGTGGGCAATCTCGCCGCGATCCAGAAGGTCGTCGCCGCTTTCTCGAAGGACCGCAAGGCGCTCTTCCAGCGCGCGACGGAGAAGGGATTGCTCGAGATCGTCCCCGCCACGGAAGAGATCGAGATGGACGATGTGCCGGTGGAGGCGGTCCGCCGCAAGAAGGACTGCTCCATCAACGTGGCGATGCGTCTGGTGAAGGAGAAGCGGGCGGACGTTTTCGTGTCGGCCGGCAACTCGGGAGCCGTGGCGACGAGCGCGATCGTCAACCTCGGGCGCATACCGGGCGTGAAGCGTCCGGCCATCGCGATGGTCCTGCCCACGCGTGCGCCGGAGCGTCCGCTCCTGCTTTTGGACGCGGGGGCGAACATGGACTGCCACCCGGCGTGGCTGGTGCAGTTCGCGATCATGGGCAGCGTGTATTCGGAGAAGGTGCTGAAGCGCGCGAAACCGGCCGTCGGGCTTCTGTCCATCGGGACGGAGGACTGCAAGGGCAATGCGCTCGTGCACGAGACGTATCCGATCCTGAAGGCCGTCAAGGGGCTGAATTTCGTCGGCAACATCGAAGGTCACGACATCTGCGGCGGCGAGGTGGATGTGGCGGTCGCGGACGGGTTCGTGGGCAACGTCGTCCTGAAGACGGCCGAGTCCGTCGCGCACGCGGTGGGCGGCTGGCTCAAGGCCGAGCTGAAGAAGAGTTTCTTCCGGATGTGCTGCGCGTTTCTGCTGAAGGGGGCGTTCAAGGCGCTCAAGAAGCAGCTGGATCCGGAGGTCTACGGCGGGGCGCCGCTTCTGGGCGTGCCGGGCGCGGTCATCATCACGCACGGCAACTCCACGCACAAGGCCATCTTTTACGCCGTCAAAGCCGGCGTCGCTGCGGCGACCAACGACGTGTCGGGGCTTATCGAAAAAGCGATCGCCGAACACGCCGAGGGCGCCAAGCAGTCATGAGCGAATACAATTTCTCCGCCATCGAGAAGAAGTGGCAGAAACACTGGCTCGAAAACAAGACGTTCAAAACCGACAACGGCCGGAAAGGGCCGAAGTTCTACTGTCTGGACATGTTCCCGTATCCGTCGGGGGCGGGGCTCCACGTGGGGCACCCCGAGGGCTACACGGCGACGGACATCCTGTGCCGCTACAAGCGCATGAAGGGGTTCAACGTGCTGCACCCGATGGGGTGGGACGCGTTCGGCCTGCCCGCCGAGCAGTACGCGGTCGAGACGGGGACGCACCCGGCGGTCACGACGAAGAAGAACGTCGACCGCTTCCGCGAACAGATCCGCGCGCTGGGCTTTTCGTACGACTGGGACCGCGAGATCAACACGACGGACCCGAAGTACTACAAGTGGACGCAGTGGATTTTCGAGCAGCTCTACAAGAAGGGGCTGGCGTACGTGGCGGAGGTTCCGGTCAACTGGTGTCCGGCGCTGGGGACGGTCCTGGCGAACGAGGAAGTCATCGACGGGCGCTCCGAGCGCGGGAACCATCCGGTGGTGCGCCGTCCGATGCGGCAGTGGATGCTGCGGATCACGGCGTACGCGGAACGGCTTCTGAAGGACCTGGACACGCTCGACTGGCCGGAGGGCATCAAGGAGATGCAGCGCAACTGGATCGGCAAGTCGACGGGGGCGCTGGTCGATTTCGGCACGACGGCCGGGGCTAAGATCACGGTCTACACGACGCGGTGCGACACGCTGTTCGGCGCGACGTACATGGTGCTTTCGCCGGAGCACGCGCAGGTGGCGAAATGGCTCGCGGACGGGACGATCCAAAACGCCGCGGAGGTCGCCGCCTACCAGAAGAAGGCGGCCGGCAAGAGCGA
>DJRS01000168.1:0-9976 GCA_002440145.1 Verrucomicrobia bacterium UBA6354 | reverse complement strand
CCGGCGCACGACACGCGCGACTTCGAATTCGCCAAGGTGTTCGGCCTGCCGATCGTGCAGGTGGTGGCGCCGGCCGAAAGCGCCGCGGCGAAGACGGCTTCGCCCGACCCCGTGCCCTACACGGGGGACGCGGCGTTCACGGACATCGCCACGGGCGTGATGGTCTCCTCGGGCTTCCTGACGGGGCTGAGCGTCGCCGAGGCGCGTCCGAAAATGATCGCCTGGCTGGAGGAGAAGGGCGTGGGCAAGGCCAAGACGCAGTACAAGCTGCGCGACTGGCTCTTCTCGCGCCAGCGCTACTGGGGCGAGCCGTTCCCGGTCATCCACTGGGAGGACGGCACGAACACGCTCGTGCCCGAGGAAGATTTGCCGCTGACGCTCCCGGAACTGGCGGACTACAAGCCGACCGGCACGGGCGAGCCGCCGCTGGCGAAGGCCACGGCCTGGGTGAACGTCGTCGACCCGAAGACGGGCAAGAAGGGGCAGCGCGAGACGAACACGATGCCGCAGTGGGCGGGCAGCTGCTGGTACTACCTGCGCTACATCGACCCGCACAACGACAAGGCGTTCGCGGATCCCGAGCTCCTGAAGAAGTGGCTCCCGGTCGACCTCTACGTCGGCGGCGCGGAGCACGCGGTCCTGCACCTGCTCTACGCGCGCTTCTGGCACAAGGTCCTCTTCGACCTCGGGCTGGTGCCCACGCCGGAACCTTTCCACCGACTCGTCAACCAGGGCATGATCCTCGGCCTGGCCTACCGCACCAAGCGCGGCGTGCTGATCCCGATGGACAAGATCGAGTGGCGCGACGGCAAGCCGTTCGGCGCGGAAGAGGGCGGCGAGATGGAGGAGCTGACGGAGTTCCCCGCCAAGATGTCCAAGTCGCTGCGCAACGTGGTGAATCCGGACGACGTGATCCGGGACTACGGGGCCGATTCGCTGCGGCTCTACGAGATGTTCATGGGGCCGTTGCAGGCGGTAAAGCCGTGGTCGACGAAGGGCGTCGAGGGGGTGTTCCGCTTTTTGAAGCGCGCCAACCGTTTCGTGACGGAGACGCCGATCGCGGAGCGTCCGCTCACGAAGGCGGAAGCCAAGAGCCTGAACGCCATGATCAAGAAGGTCGGCGAGGATCTGGAGGCGCTCGCGTTCAACACGGGCATTTCGGCGATGATGGTCTTCATCAACGAGGCGGAGGCGTTCGCGAAGGCGGGCGGCGTGCCGCGCGAATATCTGGAGAAGTTCGTGCTGTGCCTGTCGCCGTTCGCGCCGCACCTGGGCGAGGAGCTCTGGGCGTTCCTGGGGCACGCGAAGACGCTCGCCTACGAACCGTGGCCGGCCTACGACCCGGACGCGCTCGTGGAAAACGAGATCGAGATACCGGTGCAGGTCCTGGGCAAGCTGCGCGGACGCGTCACGGTGGCGGCGGACGCCACCCCGGCGCAGATGGAAGAGGCGGCGCGGGCGAATCCGGACGTCGCGAAATTCCTCGCGGGCAAGACGGTCGTCAAGGTCGTCGCCGTGCCCAAGCGCCTGGTGAATTTCGTCGTGAGGTGACGGCGATGGCGGCGGTGAAGTTCCTGAAAGTCTTCGGTTCGTGGCGGGACGTCGCCGACGCGGCGCGCACGACGATCCGGAAGGACGAGGGCGAGGGCGAACCTTCCGCGCGGTGGAAGAAGCGCATCCTGCTCGCGGAACATTCGCCCATCCGCAAGCTGTGCTTCAACTGGAAGTGGATCGATCTGCCCTACTGGGTCAGCGTCCACTTCGTGCGGCACAAATTCGGGATCGAGCATTTCGTCTCGACCCAGCGTTCGGACCGCACGGGCGACGCGCGGGAGGGCAAGCGGCAGGACGCGCCCGTCCTGCACGAATGCTTCGCCAACGCGCAGGCGGTGATGACGATTTCGCGCAAGCGGTTGTGCATGCAGGCGAGCCCCGAGACGCGCGCGGCGTGGAAGCTTGTCGTGGACGAGATCGCGAAAACCGAGCCGGAACTCGCCGCGTGCTGCGTGCCGGAATGCGTCTACCGCGGCTTTTGCCCCGAATTCAAATCGTGCGGCTACTGCAACACGCCCGCCTTCGCCGCGGCACTCGAGAAGTACCGCGCGACACCCGAAAAAGCGCCGGTAAAATGATCGCCCGGCGGCTCGAGACCTGGTTCCGCCGCGCGAAAAGACCCATGCCCTGGCGGGCGAAGGCAGAACCCTACGCCTGCTGGATTTCGGAAATCATGATGCAGCAGACGACCTACGCGCAGGCGCTGCCCTATTACACGCGGTTCCTCGCGGCGTTCCCGACGGTGGAGGCGTTGGCCGCGGCGGACGAGGCGTCCGTCCTCAAGGCGTGGGAGGGGCTGGGCTACTATGCGCGGGCGCGCAACCTGCACGCCGCGGCGAAAGAGATCGCCGCGCGCGGGACGTGGCCCCGGACCGCGGCGGAATGGGCGCGGGTGAAGGGTGTCGGACCCTACACGGCGGCGGCGCTCGCAAGCGTGCTTTCGGGGGAACGCGTCCCGGTCGTGGACGGCAACGTGGCGCGCGTGTTCGCCCGGTACTGGCTTTTGGACGGCGACTTCCACAAACTGCCGGCGCGCAAGCGGCTGGCCGAGCGTCTGCAAAGCGAGATGGACGCGGCGAAAAGCCCGGGGGACTTCAACCAGTCCATGATGGAGTTGGGTGCGCTCGTGTGCACGCCCCGCGATCCGGATTGCGGGAACTGTCCCCTGAAGCGGGATTGCCGCGCCTTCGCCGCCGGCACGATGGCGGAGTATCCCCGCAAGGCCCCGCGGAAGGAACTGCCCCTCCGGAGCGCGCGTGCGCTCATTGTGCGGGACGGGGACGGGCGCGTCCTCCTTGTCCGCAACCGCGAGGGCGGGCTCCTGAAGGGACTTTGGGAACTGCCGACGCTCGAAGACGCGGGCACGTACGAGCAGACGTTCTCGCATTTCAAGCTGGCGCTCGAGCTCGTGCGCACGACCCGCACGGACGTCGCGTTCGTCGACCCGCGCGAAGTGCCGCTGACGACGGCCGCACGCAAGATTTTAGGCATACGCAAACAAACGAAAGGTATGGAAAATGGGAATGAATAGACAGAAGATGTGGCTGTTCGCCGCGCAGGTCGCGTGTTGCCTGGGCGCACAGGCCATGCTGGACGACGAGTCGGCGCTGAAGGCGGCGCGCGAAACGCTCGCCAAGATGACGCTTGAAGAGAAGACCATGCTTCTGGGCGGGTCGGGCACCATGACGCTCGCGGCGATTCCGCGCGTGGGCATCACGAAGGAGTGGACGATGAGCGACAACAGCTCCACAGTGCGTCCGGCCATGAACCGCTGGGACTGGGGCTACACGGACCCCAAGAGCGTGAACACCAAGCTGCCGTCGCTTTCGGCCCTGGCGCAGACGTGGGACGTCGACTGGGCGCGCCGGCACGGCGAGGTTCTGGGCGCGGAAATGCGCGACCGCGGCGTGGACCAGCTGCTGGGTCCGGGCGTCAACATCCTGCGCACGCCCCTCAACGGCCGCAACTGGGAGTATCTGGGCGAGGATCCCGTGCTCGCGGCCGAGTTGTGCGTGCCCTACATCGAGGGCGTGCAGAGCTACGACGTCGCGGCGACGGTGAAGCACTTCTGCCTCAACAACCAGGAGCTCGCCCGCAATACGGTCGACACGCACGCGGACGACCGCACGGTCCACGAAATCTACATGCCGGCGTTCCGCG
Organism: Verrucomicrobia bacterium UBA6354; assembly: GCA_002440145.1. Taxonomy (GTDB): domain Bacteria; phylum Verrucomicrobiota; class Kiritimatiellia; order RFP12; family UBA1067; genus UBA1067. Next base: position 6,262 of record DJRS01000168.1, on the reverse strand, counting down.
CCGCGGTCAAGCGTGCGGGCGTCCTCGCGCTGATGACGAGCTACAACAAGGTTGACGGCGTCTGGATGAGCGAGAACAAGTACTTCCAGAAGGGCATCCTGCGCGACCTCTGGGGCTACAAGGGGCTTGTCGTGACGGACTGGGGCGGGCAGCATTCCATGGACTTCGCGGCGAACAACGGCGGCGGCGTCGAGATGCACTGGGGCCAGGGCATCCGGTACAACTATTACGCGATCTCCAACAGGTTCCCGCTGGCGCAGGCCGTGCGCGAGAACAAGGTTCCGGCGGCGACGGTGGACGAAATGGCGCTCCGCACGCTGTGGATGATGGCCAAGACCGGGTTTCTGACGGGTGCGCCGCGCCGTGCGGGGGCCCGCAACACCCCGGAGCACCAGCGCGTGGCGCGCGACGAAGGCGCCGAGTCTATCGTGCTGCTGAAGAACGAGGCGGGCATCCTCCCGCTGAAGCCGGCGACGCTCAAGAAGGTGCTGGTGATCGGGTCCAACGCGAACGCGAAGCAGTGCGACAAGGGCTGCTCGGGCGAAGGCAACGTGCCGTACGAGGTCACGCTTTTCGCCGCGCTCAAGACTCGCCTGCCCCAGGCCGAAGTCACGCTGATGCCGTTCTGCGCGCAGCGGAAGATCGAGAAGACCGATACCTCCGCCGCGGCCGTCGCCGGCGGCCACGCCCACCAGAAGACGTCCGAGGCGTGGAGTGACCCGGAGGAACTGCGCGCCGCGGCCGAGGCCGCCGACGCCGTCGTCGTCTTCACGGGCACGGAACTCGGCTACCAGGAGAACATGGAGTCCGAATGCCGCGACCGCCAGAACATGGACTGGCCGGCGGAACTCCAGGACGCTCTGCACCAGATTCTCGGGTGGAAGATCCGGAATCTCGTCGTCGTCACGCGCTCCGGCACGCCCGTCGGCTACAATTGGACGGACAAGGCGCCCACGCTTGTGCATACGTCGTATCTCGGCATGGAAGAGGGCAATTCGATCGTCGACGTCCTTTTCGGCGAGGTCAACCCGAGCGGCAAGCTGGCGTGGAGCTGGCCAAAGTCATACGCGGACACGGCCGTCGCGCAGTGCGGAACCTACAACGGGAAGAACGTCGTCTACAACGAGCGCTTCTATGTCGGCTACCGTTGGCATGACGCGAAGAAGATCGCGCCGCTCTTCCCGTTCGGCTACGGCAAGAGCTACACCACCTTCGCCTACTCGAACATCCGCGCGCTTCCCGGCATCGGCGTGAGCGTGACGGTGAAGAACACGGGAAAGGTCGCGGGCAAGGAAGTCGTGCAGCTCTACGCGGCGTATCCGGACGCGCAGGCCGAGCGGTGCGTGAAGGAGCTGAAGGGCTTCCGGAAAGTCGCGCTCGCCCCCGGCGAAGAGAAGACGATCGACTTCCGTCTGGCGCCGCGCGATCTGGCGTACTGGGACGAATTCCTCCACCGCTTCCGCACGGACGCGGGGATCTACGGGCTTCTGGTCGGTGCGTCGAGCGCGGACATCAAGGGCCAGGTTCGCGTGACGGTCGCGCAGGCGGAAACGTTCGCCGATTGACGCCGGCCATGCGGGCGCTTGTTGCACTCGGATCGAACATCGCGCCGCGGGAGGAACATCTCGCGTGCGCCTATGCGGCGCTGGCCGCGCTTCCGAAAGTGCGCCTTCTCGCGGCGAGTTCGACCTACGAGACGGACCCGGTTGACGTGCCGGACGAATTCGCCGCGCAGAAGTTCCTGAACGCCGCGGCCCTCTTCGACGTGGGGCTTCCCGCCGAGGAGTTCGCCGCGGCTCTTCATCGCATAGAGGACGATGCGGGGCGGGTGCGTACTGTGCGGAACGGTCCGCGCACGCTCGACCTCGACCTCATAGACTTCGGCGGGAAGGTCCTCGATACGCCCGAACTGACCTTGCCGCATCCGCGCGCGGTCCTGCGCGATTTCGTCAAGCGTCCGCTCGCGGAACTGGGCGTTTTCCTCGCGGAGACCGTCATTCTCGCGGCCGGGGATTTCCCGCGGTCGGATTCGCTCGCCTGGCTCGCCCTGGCGGCCGCCAAACGTGTCGTCTGCTGCGACCATGCCGCGGACATCTACCGGCAGAAGTGCAAGAAGGATCCTGATCTCGTCGTGGGCGACATGGACTCCGTCCGCGGCACATTCGACCGGACGATGTGGATGCAGGACGAGGACACCAACGATTTGGAGAAGGCGATCTGCGCTTGCCGGCAGCACGGCTGGACCGACCCCCTCATCCTGGGGGCGACCGGCAAGCGCGAGGACCATACGCTCGGCAATATTTTTCGTGCGCTGGACGCCGGTCTGCCCATCGTGACGGACAACGGCTGTTTCGCGCCCGTCGACCATGCGGCGGTCTTCACGCTCCCGGTGGGCACGGGTGTGTCGGTTTTTGCGCCCGATCCCCGCACCCGGATGGCGTCCGAGGGGCTCCGCTGGCCGCTCGAGGGGGTGGCCTTCGATTCGCTCTACCGGGCGACCTTGAACCGCACCTGCGCGCCGCGCGTCCGGCTGGCGACCGACCGTCGCGTGTACTTTTACATTGCCGCGCCATGAGCGATACGCGTCCGGTCGGCTTCTTCGATTCGGGACTTGGCGGTCTTTGCATCCTGGAGGCGTTCAAGCGGCGGTGTCCGCACGAGTCCACGGTCTATCTGGCCGACTCCGCCCACTGTCCCTACGGGAACCGCCCGGCGGAGGAGATCCGCGCGCTGTCCGCGGCGAACACTGCGGTGCTTTTGGCGCGCGGGTGCAAGATGATCGTCGTCGCGTGCAATACGGCGACCGCCGCGGCGATAGACGCCCTGCGCGCGGAGAATCCGTCGGTTCCTTTCATCGGGCTCGAGCCGGCCATCAAACCCGCGGCGCTCCATTCGCATACCGGCGTCGTGGGCGTGCTCGCGACGGCCGGCACGTTCAACGGACGCCTCTACCGGGAGACTTCCGCGCGGTTTGCCGCGCATGTGACGGTCCTTGCCACGGTGGCGGACGAGTTCGTGACGCTGGTGGAGCGGGGAGAAACGGCGGGCCCCCGGGCGGAAGCCGTCGTGCGCGCCAAAGTGGAGCCGTTGCTCGCCGCCGGCGCGGACCATCTTGTGCTGGGGTGCACGCATTTCCCGCATCTGAAGGCGCTGATCGCGAAAATCGCCGCGGGGCGCGCGGAAATCGTGGATCCGTCGGACGCCGTCGCCCGCCAGGCGCAGCGCGTATTGGCGGCGCGAAACCTCTTGTGCGCATCCGACCGCGCACCGGCGCACGTCTTCTTGCGCACCGCGCCGCACCCTGGGATTTTGCCGGCAGGGTGCGCCCGGTCATTCCGTTGTGCGGCAAATTATGGTATAATAGCGCGAACAGAGTAGAGGTGACAGCATGACGATTGCAGAACTTGAAACAGCGCGGGCCGAGAGCCTGAAAGAGATTGCCGCGGCGAACGGCGCGGGAGCGGCGGAAGCCTTGCGCGTGAAGTACGTCGGGCGCAATGGACTTGTCCCGGCCTTGATCAAAGGCATGAAAGACGTTCCGAAAGAAGAACGCCCCGCGTTCGGCAAGGCCGTGCAGGCCTGGCGCGCCGAGGTCGAGGCGGCGCTCGCGGCGAAGACGGCGAATTCCGCGACGGAGGCGACGGCGGACGTCGACCTGACGCTGCCGGGACGCTGGCGGAATCTGGGCGTGAAGCATCCGCTTGCGCGCGTCGTCGAGGAGACGGCGGCGATCTTCGGCCGGCTGGGCTTCACGGTCGCCGACGGTCCCGAGCTGGAGAACCGCTTCAACAACTTCACGGCGCTCAACACCCCGCCGCACCACCCGTCCATGGACCGCAGCGACACGTTCTGGTTCGGCGAAGATTGCCTCTTGCGCACCCAGACCTCGCCGGTGCAGATTCGCACCATGATGGCCAACAAGCCGCCCGTGCGCGTCATTTGCCCCGGCCGCACGTATCGCCGCGACACGACGGACGCGACGCACAGCGCGAACTTCCACCAGATCGAAGGGCTTTACGTCGACACGAAGCCCGTGTCGCTCGCGGATCTCAAGAGCGTGCTCGCCTACTTTGCGCGCGCGATGATGGGCGAGGGCGTGACGGTGCGGTTCCGTCCGCACTTCTTCCCCTTCACCGAGCCGTCCGTCGAAGTCGACTTCTCCTGCCACGTCTGCAAAGGCAAGGGATGCGCCGTGTGCAAGCAGTCCGGCTGGATCGAGGTCGCCGGCGCGGGCATGGTCGATCCGCGCGTCTTCAGGCATGTCGGCTACGATCCGGAAGCCGTCTCGGGCTACGCCTTCGGTTTCGGCGTGGAGCGCATCGCGATGATCAAGTACGGCATCCCGGACATCCGCTGGCTTTACGAGAACGACGTGCGCTTCCTGTCGCAGTTCGCCTGAGGCGGGAGCGCGGCAAAACAAGCGAGAACGGCAGTCTGGCGCGAGGAGGTGCGGCATGATGACGATTTACAGATGGGAGAACGGCGGGCTCAAGGAGACGCTCGATTTCGCCCCGTCCTGCTGGATCAATCTGGTGGAGCCGACGACGACGGAACTTGAACGGGTGCTCTCGTTTTCCAAGGTGTCGCGCGACTTTCTGACCGACCCCCTCGACGCCGACGAACGTCCGCGTTTCGATTACGAGGACGAGGCGTCCATGCTGATCGTCCACGTGCCGTGTCCGACGGAAGACGACTCGATCGTCCCCTACCGCACGGTGCCGTTGGGCATCATCCTCTTCGGGCAGTCCGTCATCACCGTCTGCAGCGCGCGCACGCCCGTGACGACGGCTTTCCTGGACCAGATCCGCCGCGTGTGCCCGCCGTCCGACCGTTACCGTTTCGCCTTCCGCCTGCTGTGGCACGGGGGCGTCCTGTTCCTGCGCTACCTCTACGACATCCACCAGCGCACGAACGACCTGGAAGAGGAGCTGCACCAGTCCATTTCGAACGAAGTCCTGCTGCGTCTTCTGACGATCGAGAAGACTTTCGTCTACTTCACCACATCGCTCAAGGCGGACACGATTGCCCTCGCGCGCGCGAACACGGCGCGGCAGTTGCAGTTGACGGACGACGACCGCGACCAGCTCGAGGACGCCATGGTCGAGTACCAGCAGGCGCTCGAGACGGCGACGATCCACGCGAACATCCTGAACGGCACGCTCGACACCTTCGCCTCGCTCATCAACAACAACCTGAACAACGTGATGAAGTATCTGACGGCCGCGACGATCATGCTCGCCGCCCCGACGCTCATCGCCTCGCTCTACGGCATGAACATCGGGCTCCCGTTCCAGCAGAACCCGCACGCCTTCGGCATCGTCATGGCGATATCGGGCACGCTCACGCTCGCCATCGGGACCCTGTTCGTCGTGCTCTCCCGAAAGCGCATCTTCTAGCCGCCCGGGCGCCGTTCCCCATCCCGCGACGGGGCGCGAAACGGAATGAAAACGAAAAAGAAGGCAAAACAACGCGAGCAGACGCGCGGCGAAGAATTGGCGAACGCGCTGACGCACGCGGTCGGCTCCCATCTGGGCGCGGCGATGCTCGCGCTTCTTGTCTGGAAGGGCGCCGCGAGCGGCGTGGACGTCGCCTTCAAGGTCGTCTCCGCGGCGCTTTTCGGAACTTGCATGATCCTCCTCTACGCGGTCTCTTCCGCCTACCACGCCGCGACGACATGGCGCGCCAAGCGCATCCTCCACATCATGGACCACATGGCGATATTCTTCCTGATAGCCGGGACCTACACGCCGTTCTGCCTCGTGTCGCTGCGTCCGCAGAATCCTGCGCTCGCGTGGACCATCTTCGGCGTCGAGTGGGGCGCGGCCCTCGCAGGCGTCGTTTTCAAGATCTTCACGACAGGCAAATACCGCTATCTCTCGACCGCCATCTACGTCGCCATGGGCTGGGCGGCCGTTCTCGCGATCGTGCCCCTCGTCCAGGCTCTGAAGGGTGTGGGCACGATGTGGCTCGCGACGGGCGGCGTTTTGTATACGGCCGGATGCGTCTTCTACCTGTGGAAATCGCTCCCTTACGCGCATATGGTGTGGCATCTTTTCGTGCTTGCCGGAACCATCTGCCACTTCTTTTGCATCTTCTGGCACGTGATGTGACGCTCCGCCGCCGCGCGGCAGGAAAACCGTGCGGGAATTGACCGTGCAGAGCAGGCAGGTCGCCGCCCCGTTTATCTCGCGCAGAGATACGCAGAGCCACGCAGAGAAATCCACAATTCTACATTTTCTGCATTTTCTACACGGTTAATCCC
>DJRS01000166.1 GCA_002440145.1 Verrucomicrobia bacterium UBA6354 | reverse complement strand
TCCCGAACACAGGCGAACAGGTTTTAGAGAGCCCGCTTCGCGGTCTGGTGGTGGGGGCGACGGGCCGCAGGGGACTGCAGTCCCTACCATGGGGTGTGGGGGCGTCGGCTAGGTGCGGCGGGCGGCAGGGATGGACGGGCGGCGGAAATCTCCCTGCCGCGAGAGCTCAGAAGGTCCATTCGGAGACGATACGCCGTCCCCAGGCCCGCGCTTTTGCGAATTGGTCGAGACCGTAACTCTCGTTCGGAGCATGGATGCGGTCGGTCGCCTGCCCCCAGCCGACGATCAGCGGCGCGGCGCCCGAGACTTCGCGCAACAGCGATATGACCGGAATCGAAGCACCCTCCCACTGGAAGACGGGTCCGCGCGGATCCATTTCCTCCAGAACCTGTTGCGCCAGGCGGAAAACGGGCGAAGCCAGCGGCAACCTGAAGCCGCCCGCCCCCGGGCTCCACTCTTCGAAGGCGAGTTTCAGTCCACGCGGCACATGCGCTTCAAGATGGGCTTTCACCGCCGCAAACGCGCGCTGCGGCGTCTGCCCGGGGACAAGGCGCATGGAGATTTTCGCGAACGCCCCGGAAGGGATAATCGTCTTCGAACCGGCGCCGGCATAGCCCGAATGGATGCCGTTCACCTCGATCGTCGGTTCGAACGCATTGCGCGCGGCGAGCGAATGCCCCTGCGCACCGCCTTCGGGCGGGCAGCCGATGTCCGCCGCGAACGCCGCCGCGTCAGGCATGCCGGCTTCGGCGGCGGCGGCTTCCTCCGCGGACGGCGGGACCACCCCGTCCAAAAAGCCCTTCACGGCGATGGAGCCGTCCGGATTGTGCAAGGAGGCGACAAGCGCGGCGATTCCCTGCGCCGGATTGGGCGCGATGCCGCCATACTCCCCCGAATGCAGGTCCCGGTCGGGACCGGTCAGGCGAACCGTGAAATGGCAAACGCCGCGCAAGCCCGCCACGATGGCCGGGCGCAGCGCAGGCGCGGCGTTCGTGTCGCACACAAGCAAAACGTCCGCGGCAAGCCGGCGGCGCACCCCGGGCGCCAGGGCAGAAAGCGCCGCGCTGCCCGATTCCTCCTGCCCTTCCAGGACGACCTTCAGGGAGGGAACCGGGCCCTGCGCGTCCGCCAGGAAATCGCGGACGCCGCACAGGAACGCGAACGACTGGCCTTTGTCGTCCTGCGCGCCGCGGCAATACACGCGCCCGTCCTTCTCGACCGGCTCGAACGGCGGCGTCCGCCAGGCGTCCAATGGATCCGCCGGCTGCACGTCATAGTGCCCGTAGAACAGCAACGTCGGCGCGCCTTCCGTTCCCGGACGTTCCGCCAGCACGACGGGCGGCGCGGCCACGCCGCCCTTGACCGGCGGCATCACGAGTTCCGCGGCGAACCCGAGCCGCCCGAGCCACGCCTTCCACCACAGCGCGCAGTCCGCGCAGTCGCGCAAGGCCGCAGGATCCGCCCCGACGGAGCGAAAACGCAAAAGCTCGAAATATTCCTTCTGGACCGCCTCTTCCATGATAGTCTCCACTTTCCGAGGACCCGACGCACGAAGCGTCACATTTCGTTCAAGACGCCGTTTTCCAACGTCAACGTGCGATCGCAAATCGCCGCGGCGGCGGGCGAGTGCGTCACAAGCACCAGCGCGGTCTTCCTGTTTTGGGACAAGTCGGAAAGAATCCGCAGGATGTCCGCGCCCGTCAAGGCGTCCAGATTGCCCGTGGGCTCGTCCGCCAGAACGAGTTCGGGGTCGGTCGCCAGGGCGCGCGCGAGCGCGACGCGTTGCCTTTCGCCGCCGGAGAGCTCCGCCGGGAGATGCGCCGAACGCGCACTCAAGCCCACGCGCGACAGCAACTCACGCGCACGGGCGTCGGCGGACGTCTTGCCGCGCCACTTTCCCGCCATTGTCGGCAGGAGGACGTTTTCAAGAACCGTCAACTCGGGCATCAAATGGAAAGATTGGAAGACGAAACCGAAGTTCGCCGGACGCGTGACCGTTCCGGACGTGGGCTTGAGAAGCCCCCCGAGGATATGGAGGAGCGTGGACTTTCCGGCGCCCGAGCGGCCGACTATCGCGACCTTTTCGCCCGGACGGACGGAGAAGTTCACGCCGCGCAGGACCTCAACGGGTTTTTGACCGGGCAGTTTGAACCGCTTTTTCAGATCTATCGTACCAAGCACAATCGGCATAGGATGCCCCTCACTCGTTCAAAGCTCTCACGGGATCTTTCAGCGCGGCCAACGCGGCCGGGATCATGGACGCCAAAAGGCCGAAGACGTAGACGATGAACACCGACCAGGCGACATCCGAAAACACAATGCGGTGGGGAATACGGGCAAGACCGTAGACGGACTCGGGAAACACGCTGACACCCATATGCGACAAGCCTTCCACGATGGATTGCAGATTGTCCAGTATCGCCCAACTGGCAAGCAGTCCAAGCACGATTCCGAGCGTGCACTGGATCATGCCATGCGTCATGAAGACGGCCATGATCTGCCGCTTGGTGAAGCCCAGGGCTTTCAACAGACCGATCTCGGGCGTCTTCTGGACCGTCAGGACAAGAAGCGTATTCATCACGCAGAACAGGGCGACAAGCGAAATGAGCAGCAGCAGGACGGCCGTCATGTTCTTCTCTACGGCCAACGCGGCGAAAAGCTCCCGATCCGCTTCCTGCCAGGTAATCTGGCGGAGATCGGGGCAGAGCGCCCTGATCTCCGCGCAGATTCTTCCGAACGCTTTCGCATTCGCAGGCTCCGCCGTCTTGACATGTATCGCGAACACACCGCGCTCCATGCCCATCAGATCGCGCACGGCGTCCAGACTTGCCGCGACATACCCCGAATCGTAATCGTACTGTCCACAGGAGAAGACGCCGCCGATCTTCCATTTCAGCGGCAGATAGACCTCGTCTTTGGACGCCAGCGTTTTCGGAGAATAAATCGTCACCTCGTCGCCCGCCCAGGCGCCCAGTTGCCGCGCGACATGGCGGCCGACTATAATCGTGTCGGGTTCCAGGTCGAAAGATCCGGCGACGGGGGCGCCTACGCGATAGGCCTTCTTGAAGTCCTCGCCGTCCACACCCAGGATCACCGGCGCGAGAACGCGGCCGCGGAAAGACAAGAGCACGCGCGTGTCGATCTCGGGCGTAACGCTGACGACACCCGGGATTTCGCGCATCTTCGCGGCCAAGGCGTTCTCGTTCGTCACGATGTTTCCATAGGCGGGCACGAGCGAAACATGGGGTTTGAAATCCAGGATCTTCTCTTCCCAGACGTCGCCGAAGCCCGTCATGACGCCCCGCACGACGACAACGGCCGTAATGCCCAGCATGACGCCCAGGACGGAAACCAGGGTAATGACCGAAGCGACCGAGCGCTTCGGCTTCAAGTACTTCAAGGCGAGGAAAAGCGGAAAAGGCATCAAATATCGACCTCGACGCCCACATCGTCAGAACGGTCCACAGAGTCCGAAGTGTCGGAATCCCCATGCGCCTCTTCCGTGGCTTTTGTCTGCGAAGTCGGCAGATAACGGTAATACACCATCAATTGCAACGCCACGAGGCAGGAACTCATGACCTCGCCCTTGTAGGTGTCCTGGCTACAGTTGAAATAGCCTTGCTTGTGCGGCTTGCCCGTCCAATCCTTGACGGGATTCGGCAGTGTCGTCAACGCGTTCGTGTAGAGCTTTTTCATTGCGACATTCCACTTCTGCCAGGATACCTCGTCGACTTTCGGGGCGTTTGCGCGCATGCCGGCCTGGTACTTGCACTGCGTTGCGTAGTAGCAGTAGTACTGCGCGTTCGCGCCAAGATTCTTTTGCTCCTGGGAAAGGACTTTGGCGTCGAACGTCGGTTGCCACGTCTTCATGAAATCGAGCGCTTTCCGCACTTCGGGCTGATTCGAGAAACCCAAAAGCTGCATGGCGAGGCATCCTGTCGCGGTCAGGCCGGTCGGTCCGCCTCCCGCGGTGTAATTGAAGCCGCCGTTCTTGAAATTGCGCGTCTTCAAGCAGCGCATGGCCTTCTTGATGCACTCCTCCAGACCGTCCGGATGAAGTCCGGCCATCTTGCCGGCCTTCAGCGCCTGGAGAGCCCACCCCGCGAACGACATGTCGTCGCGTGTGGACTTGGGGTTGATTTTGTAATCCCACCCGCCTGTCGGGGATTGGCCTTTGACAATGCGATCGAGGCACATCATGGCCGCCTCTTTGCAGTTCGGGTTCTTCGTCATGCCGTATGCCTCGCAAAGCGCATATGTCGCGATCAGAAAGGCGTACTCGTTCCCGTCCGCACCCGCCATCCTGACGACCGGCCCCGGGCGAATGGAACCGACCAGAAACTCAATCGCCTTCTGCACGACAGGGCCGAAGTCCTTTTGATAGGGCGAGGGCGCGCCCGGATACTCGCCATGCGCAAGGTAGGTCAGAACGGCAAGCGCCGTGTTGGCCAGCGCGGACATCCCCGTCGCCCAACTGCCGTCCGGGCGCTGGGTGGCCTTGAGCCACCACAAGACTTTCATGACTGCTGCCTCGGTCTGCGCGTCGCCATAGCCGGCCCCCCCGCGCGTCGCCGCGCCGATGGAGCCCGGGTTGCGCGAACCGGTCATCGCTTTCATCTTGACAGGCGAGTCGACGAATGCGACGGAATCTTGCGCGGCCGGCTTCACCGACACCTGCTGGGCCGGCGGAGTCGCCGCCGGGGCGACCGCAGCCATGGGCGCGGGCGTTTGAACGTCGACCACTATATCGACATCTTCCAGGGGCGGCGGCTCTATGTCGTCCGGCGGTTCCTCTGCGATTTCCTCCAGGGTTTCTTCGGCAGAATCGTCCACTTCTCCGATGCGGACCTCGATCGTCTTTTTCGCCTTGCCCGTAACCTCCGTCACGACGATCAGGACAACGACGAACATTACAACCGAAACGACCGCTATCAAAGGCGCCGCGAGACGTTGCAGTTCCAGGCGGGCCAATTTGTATTCGCGCGAACCGCGTGGCTTCGAAAAGCCTTTGAACATGTCGACGATACGGCGAAAGAACCCCCTCGTCTCAAAGCGGTCGTTGATCTCTTCCAGATTGATGCCTATTTCGTCAACAATTTCCTCATGCGATTCTGCCATTGGCGACTCCAGTCTTAGATCTTAAAATGTTCAGAGGGAAAACACGCTGACGCTGAAAAGCTCATTCTTGTAGCAAATGTCCAAGACGTCGACAAGCGCTTTGTGGGGACTGTTGCCGGAACATTTGACGATTATCGGCGTCTTTTTCGACGTGCGCGCTATATCGCGGAGATTTTTGTCGAGATCCTTGCGATCCACTTCGCGGCCGTTGTAGATGATGACGCCCTGCGCGCTGCCGTCGTAACGCCGTCCGATCTCGATGTTCACCGTGATATCGTCGGACGAATCGCTCGAACTGCCTGCCGCGGGAGCGGGTCTGTTCACGTTGAGTTTCGTAAACAGATCCTCTTGTTTGATCGTAACCACGAAAAAGATAATCAACTCGAACACGACATCGATCATGGGCGTCATGTCGAGCTGCGGGTTTTCTTGAGGCTTTCTCGCCATGCTACCTCACCCTCCTGAGACGTTTACGCTCGTGCGTTTTGTCTTCGCCTACGGCCATGAACGAAATGCGCCAAATCTTCGCCTTTGTGCAGGCGTCCATGACCTTGCGCACGGCTTCGTGCTGAGTGGCAAAATCCGCGCGAATCAAGACCGGGAATTCACGATGCAATTTGTCGTAGCGCGCTTTGACGCGGCGATAGACGTCGTCGGGCGTCAATGTCACGTCGCCCATGGAAATGCGTCCATTCTGTGCGATGTCAATGCGCATATGGTCCGGCGGCAATTCTTCAGGCGTCAAAACAATGCCGTGCCGGCCATCCTCAAGTTCAATCGTCTCGTCCTTGCGTTGCGCCTCCGTCAGCGTCACGACGAAGAAGATAATGAGCTCGAATACGACGTCAATCATTGGCGTCATATCGAGCTGCGGATTCTCTTGCGACTTTCTGCCCATAGCGGGAAATTGGTCAGGCCTGAGAAACTTCTTCAACTGGGGATTCTTCCGCCCCCGGCTCGACTTCCACATTACGCAAACCGTTCAGGAACTCCATGGTCACGGCCGTCATGCGGAGAATAAGCCGGTTGGCGTTGTTCCGCAGAGCGTAGAAGATCGTAATGGACGGAATCGAAACGCACAACCCCGCGGCCGTCGTCCACAACGCTTGTCCAATGGAGTTGGCGAGAGCCGCTGCATCGCCCGCTCCTCCCGAAGCCAAAGCCTGGAAGGTCAGAATCATGCCCTGCACCGTACCCAGCAACCCCAAAGACGGGCCCAGGTTGGAGCAGACCGAAATCCAGTTCAGACGTTGCATAAGCTTTTCCTGCTCGAGATCAGACGCGGCGTTTACCGCTTCCTGTATGACGTCAAATCCTTCCTCGACATGCTGAAACGCCGCCGAAAGAATGTTCGACATCGCGGAGGGCGTGTTCTGGCACGCCTCCATGGCCGACACGATATCGCCCTCGCCCATCGCCTTTTGCACCTTGTCAATGAGCTTTCCGGGCATCAGCTTGTCCGGCTTGATCAAAATCGAGCAGTCGATCGCAAAGTAAATAGCCAACATGCCATCTCCGAACAGGGCGAACCACAAAAGCATGCCGACGATACCCGATCCGAACACGATATCGTAAAAGCCGCCGCCGCTGGAAGAGCTTCCCGACTTGGCGTCGGCGTTGACGACCTGGCCATTTTCTCCTGTGATTTCCTGCCCGAACGAATTGAGCGCGGCGACGGGCGCGGCACATGTTCCCGCCAGGATTACGAGGGCAACCAACGATTTTTTGAACTTGTTCATTTTAGTCATTTCTTTTTAGTTTGGGAATTGAAATTGCGTGTTACGGTCAGAGATTATTGGCCTGCGTGCGCAGATTTTCCGCACGTGCCGCCATGCCCAGCTTGTCAAAGCAGGTTGCCGCGCGCAGCATGGCCGATGCGCGGGCCGCTTTACAGGGCGCATCCGTATACATCAACACAACGCGCAGGTACGAGTCCGTGAGAGCCTTCCGATAGGTGTCGGGACCTTCCGGGCCTGCGGCCAAAATCATATCGCCGCGCATGACAAGCGCCTCCGCACCTGCGGCGCGATCGCCGCTCTCCACGGCCAGACGCAGGCAATTCTCCAACTGCGTGGTCTTGCCGAGTTTGAGCAGGACCTGCCAATACAGGGGCGCGAGTTCGCCTTTGTAGGCGGCTTCACGGTCATCGTTTATAATCAAGCGCGCGGCCTTCTCCGCATCGGCGGCCTGTCCGGCGGCCAAATGCGCTTCGACCAGATAACGCGCGGCCGGCCTGTCCCAAACGAGCATCTTGTATGCACGCACGATTTTCTCGAGCATGTCGACAGCCGATGCGCCCTTTCCTTCCTTGACCAGCTGCACCGCTCGATCGAAATCCTTTGGCTTCTCGATCTCCAAATCCGTCACATCTTCCAGTTTGAATTCAATCGTCGTGTTTTTCGATGTCAACGCATAGCTTTTGGACCGCGATTGCCACGAGATGTCGCCGGACTTAGCACCTTGACTGGTGCGGATCGTGCCTGGAATTGCCCAAAGCGTGGAAACCGCAAGAACAGCAGACGCTGTGAATGCCAATTTATTCATGTTGTGCTCCTTTAGATTGTTCAATGGCAACGGAACCCTCTTCAGCCGAAGCGGATCCGGCGGCCTTGGCTTTATTTATGCTGTTTTGGATCTCGGTGCGCGCCTTGCCTTCCGGGAAGTACTGCATATACTCCTGTCCGAACAACAGCACATCCGGCGCTTGCGCATCTCCCATGTCCGACAGCAACGGCAAAAGCGTTTCGTACGCACGCTCGAGGTTGGCTTTCTCGCCATCGGACATTTTTTCGAACGGATGCTCCGCATTTGGGCGACGCGCCTGCAAAAACGCCTTCAACCCCGCCGCCGTCAGCTCGCGCGTCTCCGCCGCACGGTCGTCGAGTCCCATATCCCGTTCGGCGTTCATGCGTTTCACGCGAATGTCCGCCGACATCAAATCAAGCGCATCCTGCTCCCACTGGGGCTTCTTGCGCCAATAACCGCGCAATTTCTTGATCGCCGCAATAGCCGCGCCAAAGTGTTTTGCGCGCAACGTATCATCTTTTTCCGTACTTCCCTGCTCGGCCGCGGCCTCGGCCAAAAGCAAGTTTGCGTCGGCGGCGATCGCCAAACGCGACATGCGCCCGTCTTGCAGGAGTGCGTCAAGCACGTCGCGCGTCTCCGCATAGGCTTTCTGACGGTAGAGAGACTGTGCCTGCCCCAGACGCGCCTTCGCCACGACTTGAATCTGATTGGTTCCGGCTTTGGCGATCGCCTTTTCAAAAGCTTGATTGGCCAACTCCCAGCTTTTCGCCCTCACAAGCGCCTCTCCGGCCTCTTCAAACTGACCGGCCGTATACGCGCCATCCGTACCGAGCATCTCACGATAGACATCCGTCCCTTCCTGGGCAAGCCCCATCTCGATCAAACTCCGGGCCAAGCGGGGCTTGGCGTTTTTCGCTTCATCCGAATCGGGGAATTCGCGCGACAAACCGTCCAATGCCGTTTTTGATTTTGCCAAATCGCCGAGCGCGGTATATATTGTGCCGAGTTTGACGTAGGCGGCTTTCGCATACTTTCCCTTCGGGAACGCTTTCACGTACTGTTCAAGACATGCGGCGGCGCGTTTGCGAAACGCCGCAAGCCTGTCCGCCGGCTTCGTCAGGCGGGACCAGCAATCGCCTGCGAGATAGAGAGCCGCCTCCTTGAGGTCAAGATACTTGGTCTTGTCGTCCGACGAGACCGTTGGATCTGCGAGTTTGGCATCCGCCTTCTTGGCAAAGTCCTGGAACTGCTGAATACCGCGGACAATCTGGGCGGACCCGAGTTTCAATTGCTCCTCCGCCGCCTGCGGAGCGGTATTCGTTTCAGCAGACTTGAAGAGGTCGAGTCCGTTTTTCTGATACATCATGGCAAGTTTCATCTGCGCCTGCATGCTCTGCAAAGGAGACTGTTCGACCGCAACATAGCGCGCAAGCGCCGAGAGAGCCGATTTACGATCGCCCAGCTCCTCGTAGCATGTCGAAAGCTGAGAGAGCGCGAATGCATACTGCGTCGAATTCGTATAGTACTTGTCTATGATATCGTAGTAGGCGATGGCGTCGCGGAATTTTCCTTCTTTCTGCGCCTCATAAGCCATTGTGGAAGCGGTTACGGGGGCTTGGACATGCTTGCGATAGTTGACCATGAAATCCATGTAAAGGCGCGTTGCGCGCGCGCTGTCGCCATAGGATTTTTCTCGCGCGGCCAGACGCAAAACCGCGTTTCCCGCCTCCGTCATCATGGAGCGATCGGGGAAGTCGGCAAACCGCTCCGCCAAATACCCCTCGACCGCGTCCGCGTCCAAACGCAAATCCTCCCGTTTTGCTTTTTCGTTTGCTTTTAGGCGCACAATCTGCTCCAAGTAAGCCGTAATCAGGCTCTCGATCGCACGAATGGATTCCGGGCATTCAGGGTTTGTCGACAAAACGGCATAATATTCCTTTATCGCGCCCTCATAATCGCGCTCGGCAAGTTTGTCGTCGGCGGCCTTGAACTGCATCGCGCGAACCTTCGCGATTTGCTCGGGCGTCACGTTCGTCTTGATCTTCGCATGATACGTCTTCTCGGCGAAAAGACGGATCTTCTCGGCCAGATCGCCTGCGGGAGCGGCCCAGGTCGATTCAGGATATTGGATGAAGACATTCAAGGCATGGTTGTAGGCGCCCCCGCCATTGCGCTTGCCTTTCTTTGTTTTCGCGCCAAACAGAAGATCCTTGATCAGATTGTCGTTGCGCGGCGACTTCTTGAATTCGGACTGCGCCTCCTGCCACATCATGTCCGCCAGAAGATAGCGGCACGTGGGCATAGGGGAGAGTTTGAGCAACCCCAGTTTGCCGTCGGGATCGGCGTCTTTGATGGACTTGTGCAATTCGGCAAGTTGATCCATGTAATCGTCTATTGTTCCCTGCGCGCGATCGATGCGGCCGCTCAACAGTTCCAGATGCGCCTTCATCGCAATGGCGCGGCCGAAATAGATGGGTTTGTCCTGTCTCCACAAAAGCTTGTCGATGTACTTGCGCGCACTCTCCAGGAAATGTTTGCGCTTCTTCTCGTCTTTCGTCTGCGCAGCCAAACGCAGATACATGTCCGACGTTTCGCTTGCGACATTGCACCAGATATTGTCGTCCTCGTCCGAGGTCTTGGGATCGAGATTGTTCAAGAGCCCCTCGTAAATGCGGCAGGCCCCTTCGAAATCCTTGGCCATTACGAGAATCTGCCCGTACTGGTAGCTGGCTTGGCGATGGAACTCCTTCAACTCTTTCGTCGGTTTCGGGAACCTCTTGAAGAATTCGTTGTAGATCTTTTCGCATTCGGCCTTGCGTCCGCGCGCGAAATAGTTGTTGGCGACCTCGAGCCGTGCCGCCCAAAACTTGGGTCCGTTCCTGTCGGGGAGCGCGGCGATCTTCTTCTCGGCTTCGTCGAATTTGTTCAAGCTGAGGAGACCGCGGATTTCAATGGCAAAAAACTGCGCTTCGCTCTCGGGCCATTTCTTCTTTGTCGCGGCGATGACAAGTTCGGCAAAATCCGGATAGCCGTTGTCCACCAGCGCCTCGACATAGCGAATCTCGGCACGAAGGGCTTCATCGGCTTTCGCTTCTGGCGGTTCTTCGGCGGAATAAAGACACGACGACACGCACACCGCGAGGGCACCCGCAATCCAAACGCAACATCTTTTCATCTCTAACCTCTTCATGCCATTCATTATACACTTTAACTTTCGCGAACGCAAGCGTTTTCTGACGGCGCATGCGCCTGCACGGTTTGCGCCAGGCGCATTGCACATGAAAGTCCTCAACGCTTCAAGGCTTTGCGGTAGCGCGCAATGAGCTGGTTCGTCGAAGCATCGTGCTTGCCGCCCGGAACCTCCGCGGTCAAATCGGCGAGAACGCCTTTCGCGAGGACCTTGCCCAGCTGGACGCCCCATTGATCGAAGCTGTAGACATTCCAGATCACGCCCTGCGTGAACACTTTGTGCTCGTAGAGCGCCACAAGCGCGCCTAGCGTTTCGGGAGTCAACTCGTTAGCCAGCAAGGTATTGGTCGGTTTGTTGCCTTCGAATGTCTTGAAGGGAACGAGGTTTTCAGGCACCCCTTCCGCGCGGCAATCTTCCGCGCTCTTGCCGAACGCCAACGCTTCCGTCTGCGCAAACATGTTGGCCATGAGCTTGTCGTGCAGATCTCCAATCGGATTATGCGTCTTGGCGAACCCGATGAAGTCGCACGGAATAAGGTGTGTCCCCTGGTGGATCAGCTGATAAAACGAATGTTGGCCGTTTGTCCCGGGCTCCCCCCATTCGATCGGGCCCGTCGTATAGGTCGTTTTCTCGCCGTTTTTGTCCACGCTCTTGCCATTTGATTCCATGTCCATCTGCTGCAGATAAGCGGGAAAGCGCGACAAATACTGATCGTACGGCAATACGCAATAGCTTTCGGCGCCATAGCCGTTCGCATACAAAATCCCCAGCAGAGCCAGTATGACGGGCATGTTTTTCTCGAGCGGCGCTGTGCGGAAGTGGCAGTCCATTTTGTAGTAACCGTCCAGGAGGCGACCGAAGTTCTTGCGCCCAATGGCAACCATCAGCGAAAGACCGATGGCCGAAGGCAGTGAATAACGGCCCCCGACCCAATCCCAGAACCCGAACATGTTCTTCACGTCGATGCCGAACGCCGCGACCTCCTTCGCGGCCGTTGAAACCGCGACAAAATGCTTGGCGACAGCCCTCTCGTCCCCGAGCTTCTTCACAAGCCAGGCTTTCGCCGCCTCGGCGTTCGACATCGTCTCCTGCGTGGTGAACGTTTTTGAGGCGACAATGAAGAGCGTCTGGTCGGCCTTGACTTGGCGAAGCGTCTCCGCCAAATGCGAAGAATCGACGTTCGAGACGAAATAGCACTTCAACGAGCGCTTGGAATACGGGGTCAAGGCCAAATTCGCCATGACGGGCCCCAAGTCGCTGCCGCCGATGCCGATATTTACGACGTACTTGATTTTCTTGCCCGTCTGGCCGCGCCATTCGCCCTTGCGCACGGCGTCCGAGAAATCCCCCATGCGCGAAAGAACATCCCGCACGTCCGGCATCACATCGTGTCCGTCAACGAAGATCTTCGCTTGCGGATCGCGATTGCGCAGAGCCGTATGAAGAACGGCGCGGTTCTCCGTCACGTTAATTTTCTCGCCCGTGAACATTCTCTCGATCTCGGCTTTGAGATTCGATGTCTCCGCCAGAGCGAACAAAGCCTTCATCGTGTCCGCGTCGATGCGGTTTTTGGAATAGTCCAGAAACCATCCAGCCGCTTCGAGCGAGAACTTTTTCGCCCGGGCCGGATCTTCCGCAAAAAGCTCCTTGATCGTCTTGTTCTGGTTTTTGTCGATCAGAGAGTCGACTTTCTCCCATGCGTTTGCATCCATTTTTTCGTGTCTCCTTAGACTTTTGAAACTCAGGTCGTATCGCCGGAATCCGTCGGCATTTCCATGCCGAACCTCTACGGCGCAAAGAACGGAACCGCCTGCTATTCCGGCATCAATCCATTCAACAGGGCCGTGATCAGCCGACCGGCGAAAAGAAGCGAATCCTCCGATATGTTATCCATTGTGTCCTGCGGCGTATGCCAATATTCGCGCGGGCGGGAGGCGGACATCCCGATTAAATCCACGGCGCGGTACCCGGCTTCGAGAAAGGGCACGTGATCGTCCGTCACAATGTCGGATGCCTGTTTCACGCGATCCGCCATTTCTATGTGCCGCGCGACCTTCGCAACGACACGCCGCAATCCGGCATGTCCGTTCTTGGGGACGGAAACGACGAGATCCTTCCCGCCTAGCATATCCAGACAGAAGACCGCGCGAATCTTGGCGCCCTTCTTTTTCAATTTTTTCGCAAGATGCCGGGACCCCCAGAGTCCGTCGTTGGCGCCATACGCGACCATGCTCTCCTCGCCGTCCAGCCACGCCAACAGGACATTGCACTTTTCCGGGCGATTGTCGTACAGAAGACCTGCGAGCGAAACAAGAATCCCCGACGTGCTCGCGCCATCGTCCGCCCCTGGGCAATCCACGCCAGGCTTCGTGTCATAATGGGAAAGGACCACGATCCACTCGGCCTCGTCGGACACAAAGAAAAGCGATTCGACGTTTATCATTTGCCTTTTCCCGCAAGGCGTGGAGACGTCGAAACGATCCAGAACGGCATCCGCCCCCGTTGAATTGACGGCGTCCAGCAAATGATAGGCCGCGCATCTGGCCGAAAACGTACCCGCGTCCCGCGGCGTGCAGTTTGCTACAAGGTTCGAAGCCGCGTTGTAGGCCTTTCTCGCCTCTTCGGGCGAAAAAACGAGCGCCGCCGCAAGTAGACAAACATTCGCGAACATGGGCCTAGTCCACTTCCACGCCTATCATGCGCAATATGCGGTCGAGTTCGTCGTTGTCGAAAAAATCAATTTCCAAAACGCCTTTGGAATGCTTGCCGTTTGCGTGCGTGACGCCGCTCGTAAGGCGGACCGCGCACCCCAGGTGGCGGCGCAATTTATCGCAGAGCGTGCGCACGTACGAGTCGGTCAAATCGCTTTCGCCCTGCTTCTTCTCTTTTACGGGCTCGCTGAGCCGCGCGATCTTCTTCTCGAGCGCGCGAACCGTCAACTGCTCATTCACGCAATCGCGCGCAAACAAAATGCGACGCTTCTCGTCGTCGACCGAAAGCAGAAGTTTCGCGTGCCCCGACGAGAGCAACCCGCTCTGGACGAGCGCCTTCACTTCATCCGGAAGCTCCAGAAGGCGGACGGAATTCGCGACGGTCGCCCGTCCTTTGCCCACGCGCGCGGCTACTTCCTGTTGCGTCAGACCGAACCGATCCTGAAGCGTCTTGTAGCTCACGGCCTCTTCAATGGGATTCAAATCCTCGCGCTGCAGGTTTTCGGTCGTCGTCATGGCCGCCGCCGTAAGATCGTCCACGTTGCGCACCACGACCTGGATGCGCTCCCATCCGGCGAGTTGGGCCGCGCGCAGGCGCCGTTCGCCGGCTATAAGTTCCCATTTCCCCGCGGCATTTCGCCGGACCGTCGGAGGCTGCACGAGCCCGTTGTTGCGCAGCGAGTCGGCGAGTTCCCGCAGCTCTTCGTCCTTGAAATCGCGCCGCGGCTGGTAGGGGCTGCGTTCGATCTCGCGGATGGGCAATTCAAACGGCGCGTCAGGACGCCCGGCGGCCTCGCGCACGATCGGCGCCGCGGCATCGGCCACGGCGGGCGTCGCGGCTTTCGTTGAAATAAGCGAATCGAGACCCCTTCCGAGACCGTGCCTTTTCTCGGAACGAGCGGGGGTTTTTGCCCCCCCCGCTGTCGGTTTCTTCAGAAATTGAGAACTTTTCACGGCGTAACCGATCAAAAGAAGCCGTTGACCAAAGGCAGGACCTTCACTTTGTTGTCGATGATGATATTGACGAGACCGATCTGGAATCCCGATGGGCACTCGCGCGCGTAATTGACAAGCGCGATCTGCGCACCGTTGAGAACGTGCGTCATGTTCAATCCGAATGCGATCTGCGCGCCGTTGGCCTTCTCGGCGAAATTCACGAGACCGGCGATCTGGCCGCCCGTCGCTTCGCCGCGGACGAAGTTGCCGACGATGCCGGTCTCGAGGCCGCAGAATTCCTCATGGTAGTTCCCGAGAAAGGACGAGCTGAAGCCCTGGAACTTGCGGGTCGCGCCGACCAAGCCGATATCCCAGCCGTAGGTCTCGCCCTCCCACGCATAGTTCAGACCCAGCGTCGCGCGCACGGCGTAGACGTCCGACAGAGCGATGTTCCCGAGCCCCGAAACCTGAAGGCCACGGAGTTCATTGCGCGTCAAGGTCGCGAATCCGGCCAAATCCAAACCGTACATCAAAGGCGCATCGGCGTAGAGAAGATTGAGGTCCAGGCCGAAAACGTCCCACATGTTCGCCCCCCAGGGAAGCTGGACGGGGGTGGCGATGCCAATGGCGATCGGCGTCCACCCGACCGTCTCGGATTCTCTCTCCTCTTGGGCGAAAAGAGGCGCGGCAGATGCAAGTGCGAGCGCCGCCAAACCGTATTTAACCGTATTCTTCATATTTTGCATTTCCTTTTCTGACTTGGATTTCCTAATATTCTACAATTTTTCGGGGTGAAAAGTCAAGTGCGGAATCGCGCCTCGAACTCTTTTTCCGTCAGGATGCGGATCCCCAGCGCCTTCGCCTTTCTGTTTTTTGTCGAGGCAGATTGCGCGTCGTTGTTGATCAGGAAATCCGTTTTCCCCGAAACGCCGCCCACGACCTTTCCACCTTGCGATTCGATGTATGCCTTGAGCGCATTCCGGTTGGGGTAGTCGGCCAGTTCGCCGGTGATGGCGAAAGTCAATCCTGCGCACGAACCCGCCGCGGCGCGTGCGGGCATTGTCAATTCCATCCTGTCCAGCAACGCGTCCACCAGTTCCGCGTGCGCCGGCGCCTGCATCCATTCCACAAACGCCGCGCTCTTTGCCGGACCGATGCCGTCGATCGTCGCGAACGCCTCGGGCCCGGCGCCGCGCGCCTTGTCCACAAGCGCCCGTACGGAATCCACGCTGCCGAGCAACTTCTTCGCGACATCGCGTCCGCAAAGCGGAATCGACAAGGCGACAAGAAAATTCACGGCGTCGCGTTTGCGGGCCGCTTCCAACGCCGCGCAGAGGTTGCGCGCGCTCTTCTCCCCGAATCCATCCAGGGCCGCGATCTCGGACGCGTGCTCGTTGAGACGCAAGATGTCCACCGGTGTCTTGATCCATCCCTCGTTCACGAATTTCGCGAGGGTTTCCCCTCCCAGTCCGTCGATGTCGAGCCCTTCTTTCGAGACGAAACGCACGAACCGCGCGAGCGTCCGCGCCGGACATTCCGGGTTCGTGCACACCAGTTTGCGCGTGCCGCTCTCCGACTCGGCGATCGCCGTGCGCGCGCCGCAGACGGGGCAATGCGCCGGCGGAAGGAATTCCCCCTCTTTTCGGGCGACGCGCACGACCTTGGGTATGATCTTGTTCGCCTTGACGACGACGAGTTCCGTCCCTTTGCCGCCGATCCCCAGCCGTTCGCATTCGGAGATGTTGCAAAGATTCGCCCGCCGGACCGTCGTCCCTTCGAGCATCACGGGGTTGAAGACCGCCACAGGCGAGATGGCGCTCACGGCGCAACTCCACTCGACATGGTCGAGCTCCGTCTCGGCCTCTTCGTCCTGCCACTTGAACGCCAGTCCCGCCCGCGTCGCATGGTGTCCCGTGACAGACCCCGTCTGCGCGTAGTCCGTGTCGTCGTACACCACCACAAGGCCATCCACCGGATACGGATTTTCGCGATCCACGACGCGCGCCGTCCACCGGTCGATGGCCGCCTGGAGATTCGCCTGCGTCGGTTCGTCGATCCGCTCGCGCTCGACCGCCGCCAGCCCGATGGACGCCAGATAGTCCATCCGCGCCCCCCACGAACGGATTTCCCGGTCGGCGCGCACGAGCGTGAAAGGTATCCACCTCAAGTGCCGCGGCTTCAATTCCTCCACGCTCTTCAACGCGAGCGAACCCGACGCCAGATTCCGCGGATTGGCAAATTCCTCCTGCGAAGTCACCTGGAACGCCTCGAAGTCAGCATAGGAGATGACCGCCTCGCCGCGCACGACAAGATGCCCTTTCGCGGCGATCCGGTCGGGGATCCCCGAAATGCCGGCGGCCAGATGCGTGATGTTTGTGCCGACCTGTCCGTCGCCGCGCGTCACGACTTTCGCCAATCGTCCGCCGTCGTACGTGACGACGAGCGTGAGCCCGTCCAGCTTCCACGAAAGCCAGACGGGGCGTCCGTCGGCCCATTTGGCCACGTCTTGCACGCTTTTCGTTTTGGCGAGCGACAGGGCCGGATATTCGTGCGGCTCCTTCCGTCCGGCCGTCCCGTCCGCGCCGACATGGTGCACGGGCGACTCCGGCAATACGATTCCGGAAGTCGCCTCGAGGGATTTCAGCTCGTCGAAGAGCGCGTCCCACTCGTGATCCGTCATCCGCTCCGCCCGACCGTTGTAGTAGGCGTCGGACGCGGCGTTCAGGCGCGCGCACAGTTCGCGCATCCGCGAACGGATCTCTTCGGCGGACGCCATTACTTCGCCGACAGGACGGGCTTCTTCAAGACGGGTTTCAAGACGGGGCGCGGCGGCAACTTCAGCCCCGCTCCGGACACGGGTTTGCGCGGCGGCAACTTCAACCCGGGCTTCAACACAGGTTTGCGGACAGGCGAAATCGGCGAGAGCGGCGAATGCGACGCGGGGGTCGTCTCCGCGGCGGCGGTATCTTTGGAGCCGCCGGTCTTCTCTGCGGCCGGGATGTCCTTGACCTCCTCGACCGGCGTCAAATCCGCGACAGGTTCCATCTTCACGGACGCCGGGGCGGCGGGATTGGGCGCGGCCGGCGGTGCCTTCTTGTCGACAACAGGGTTGATCGGCGACGCGGGCCGGGGCATGGACAGCGTTTTGGCCGTCCGGACCGTCGTGGCGGGTGCAGCCACGGACGGCGCGGACTCCCCGAGGCTCTCGATGCAGACCTCTAGCTTGCCGAATTGCAAGACGTCGCGCACGTTCAGCTCTTCGCGCCCTTCGATCTTCGCGC
This sequence comes from Verrucomicrobia bacterium UBA6354, assembly GCA_002440145.1. Classification (GTDB taxonomy): domain Bacteria; phylum Verrucomicrobiota; class Kiritimatiellia; order RFP12; family UBA1067; genus UBA1067. The sequence continues at coordinate 421 of DJRS01000166.1, read as the reverse complement.
CCATCTTGTAGGAGCCGTTCGTGCTGCCGAGATCCTCGACAAACCACTTTCCGTCTTCATGGAACAGACGCGCATGCCGGCGCGAAAGCCCCTCCGCCGTGAGCGGAGCGAGCACGTTGGCGGTATCGCGACCGATCGTAATCTCCTTCTGTTCGACGAAGCTGAGCCCCATCAACTCTTTGTTCAGCGACACTATGAGTCTGATTTTCATCTCGTTCAGGTCCTTTCAAACGGTTTATACCATATAAGTATACCACTTCTTCCGCACAAAGTACAGCAGGAAATGAAGCGAAAAGTGTACCCTGTCGCGAGACACCCGGGACAGGTCGTTCCGAGGGGTGGAGAGTGAAGGGGCAAATAAGGAGAAGGGACGGTCGAGAAACGGGACAACTAGGATAAGTGGGACGGGTAGGACGCGCCC
>DJRS01000164.1 GCA_002440145.1 Verrucomicrobia bacterium UBA6354 | reverse complement strand
TTGCCGAGTTCGATGGAATCCTTCTGGGTCGACATGTCGTGCGTACCGGCCGAAGTCGGGAAGCTCTGGACGTCGGCGTTGCGCGAAACGAGAACCGGGACGATATCTTCCATTTCGTCGGTGATGCCGCTCGCAATCGTCCAGCCCACGTTGTTCTTGGTCAGCGTACCGGTGAACGCCGGGACGCCCGAGCCCGACAGCACGCCGATGTCGACGCCGCTCACGTACGGCGACCAGTCGTCCTTGCCGTAGTGGTCGAGATCGAAAAGTTTCTTGAAGTACTCCGTCGCGGTGCCGTAGGCCGTGCCGGCGATATCGTCCGTATCGTCGCTCTTGCCGTCCGTCTCCGTCTGGTGCGGCCACACGCTCGTAAGCCCCTGCGCCTCGCGTTCCGTGTTCGCTTGCGTGATGCCCACGAAGAGATTGCGTCCGCGCATGGACATCGCCGTCGTGTTGGCCGACAGCATCGCCGACGAAATCGCCGGGAAGAGCGCACCCATCAAGATGCCGAGAATGCCGATTACCACGAGCAGTTCGACAAGCGTAAATCCTTTAGTTAGCTTTTTCATTTCAGTTGTTCCTTTGATTTCCATTATATGCGTATATTATCTCACAAATTTCAGTTTCTTTCAAGTGCCTTTTTTACGTAGGGCCAATAGGAGCGCGTGTAGGTCGCAAAGCTCGCGAGATTCAAGACGATCATGAACGCCTCGACGGCATAGCAGACCAGCAAGCCCGACTCCCGCAAAGAAGCGGAAAGATGCGACTGCCAAGCCAGATAGACATAGATGAACCCGGCCGCCGGAAAGGAAAGCGCCGTGCGCACCTTCCCCAGCATCATCGCCGCGACGTTCGCGCCGAACATCGTCCCGACCGACCGCAGGAACGTCACCCACAAGTCGCGCAGGATGTAGAGAATCGTGAACATCAGCATGACGAGCGCGTGCGCGGTGTCGCCCTGGTGCATGATGAGCCAGGTGAGCGCCGGGAAGACAACCACGTAGAAGACCTTGTCCATGAGCGGATCCGCCATTTTCCCGAGGGAGCTGACGACATGCCAGCGGCGCGCGAGCGCGCCGTCGAAGAAGTCGGTGGAGCCGGCGAGTGCGAGCGCGACGGTCGCCCAGACGCCAAACGCGGCGGAGGACGAAAATTCCTGCAGTATCGCGAACGCCAGCCACCCGAAGATGAACGGCACGCGCGAGAACGTCAGCGCGTTCACGAAGATCGCCCGCGCGCTCACGCGTCGGCCAGCCCTTCCGAGACGACATCCTTCATCGCCGCGAGAGCATCGCGGATTTGCGCGAGACGCGCTTTCAGGGACTGTATCTCGAGCTCGGCCTTCTGGAAGTTCCGCCGCGTGGCGAAGAGTTGCTTGAGTATCTCGCCCGGATCCAGATCGAGATCCTCGAGCTGCATGCCGTCCGGAATCGGCACAAGGACCGTCTTCCCGCAGTTCGAACAGGTGATCTGCAGCCCGGCGCCGCGATAGTCTATGACAAGGCTCTTCCCGCAGTACGGACAGTCGAACACGATGTCCGTATCGCGAATCTCCGATGTCTCGGCCGCCGCCTTTTCCGAAGGCCCGTTTTCCGTTACAACTTCTTCCATGGATGGTTGCTCCTTTCTTTCTGCGGATATTATATCATATTTTGCAGTGTTTGGGGAAGAGGCGCAAAAACGGCATCCTGTTCCAGCACGGCAAGCTTCACGGCGGCGAGTCCGCGCGCCCTCAACGCCGCGGAAACGGCGCCGAAGGCGAGATGCGCCGCGTTGCACGCCTGGGACAAATGCGCCAAATGCAGATATTGAAGGCGCGGCGTGGCAAAACGCATCACCAGTTCGGCGGCTTCTTCGTTCGAAAGATGTCCGCGCGGACCGCGGATGCGGTTCTTGAGGCACTGCGGACGCGCGCTCAGGGCGAGCAACTGCGGATCGTGGTTCGCCTCCAGCGTCGCCATGTCCGCCCCCGCAAGACGCTCGCCGATGGACGTGAGCGGCGCGCCCGCGTCCGTGGCGTGGAAATAGGTCCGCCCCTCGCAGACGATCGAAAAACCGACGGGGTCAGGCACGTCGTGCGAGACAGCGAAGGGCGTGACGGCAAACGGCCCGACCGCGAACGGCTGATTGTCCTCGAAAAGGCAAAACGCGTCCGGATCGTCAAGACACCCCTGCGCGCACACCGCCTCCGCCGTCAACGCGTTCGCGAAGAGCGGCAGCCCGGGGAACTTCTTGCGCAGCGCCTTGATCCCCTGCACATGGTCTGCGTGGTTGTGCGTGAAAACGGCGCCGCAGAGCCGCGCCGGGTCGAACGCCGCCGCGCGGCACCGCGAGAGGAACGTGCGGCCGGCGAGACCGCAGTCTATCAGCAGGGCACCTTCCGGCGCGTCCAACACGTATGCGTTGCCGCGACTCCCGCTCGCAAGTGAAATGAATCTCACGGACCGGACGCCTCTGTCACGACTGGAGCACGGTCGCTTGCGTGACGACGATGGCTTCCTCGGGCACGTTCTGGTGCGGACCGTGGTAGCCCGTCTTCACCTTCGCGATGGCGTCGACGACGTTCATTCCGTCCGCGACCCTGCCAAACACGGCGTAGCCGTAACCCTGCGGCGTGGGCAAGGTGAAATCCAGAAAGTCGTTGTCGACGAGATTGATGAAGAACTGGCTCGTCGCCGAATCCACGACCATCGTGCGCGCCATGGCGATGGTGCCGCGCTTGTTGCGGAGCCCGTTGGACGCCTCGTTGCGGATCGGGGCTTTCGTCGCCTTCTGGTTCATGTCCTTCGTGAAACCGCCGCCCTGGATCATGAATCCGTCGATGACGCGATGGAAGATCGTGCCGTCGTAATGCCCGGTCTGGACGTACTCCACAAAATTCCGGACCGTCTCGGGAGCCTTCTCGTCGTCCAGCTCCAGGACAATGGTTCCCTTTGTCGTTTGCATCTCCACTTTTTTCATAAGCCCTCCGTCTTTTCAGCCCAGCGCCTCGAATGCGCGCGCGACGCGCAAAAGGCGCGCCTCCTCGAACGCGCCGCAGACGAACTGCACGCCGACCGGCAGACCGGACGCCGTGAACCCGGCCGGCACGCTCGCCGCGCACACGCCCGCCAGGGCGCTCGGAATCGTGTAAAGGTCGTTCAAGTACATCGTCAGCGGATCCTGCACCTCGCCAAGTTTGAAGGCCGGCGTCGGCGCGCACGGCGTCAACAGGGCGTCCACCTTGCCGAACGCCGCCTCGAAATCACGCGCGATGAGCGTGCGCACCTTCTGCGCGCGCCCGTAGTAGGCGTCGTAATAGCCGCTCGACAGCACGTAGGTCCCCATGATGATGCGGCGTTTGACTTCCGGACCGAACCCCTCGGCGCGCGACTTCGTGTAGAGCGTAAACACGTCCTTCGCCGCGGCGCTCCGGTGGCCGTAGCGGACGCCGTCGAAGCGCGCCAAGTTGGCGCTCGCCTCCGCCGGGGCGATGATGTAGTAGACCGCCATGGCGTACTCGGTATGCGGAAGGGAAACCTCCACGATCTCCGCGCCCGCCGCGGCGCATTTCTCCACCGCCGCGTCCGTCAGGCGCTTGACCTCGGGATCGAGTCCCTTCACGTCCAGATACTCTTTCGGGAGACCGAGCCGCACACCCTTCAGGTCCGCCCCTTCGAGCGCGGCCAGATAGTCGGGGACCGGAATCGGCGGCGTCGTGCCGTCCTTGGGATCGTGGCCGGCGAGCGCACCCAGCAGAATCGCCGCGTCCTCGACGCTTTTCGCCATCGGCCCGACCTGGTCGAGGGAACTCGCGAACGCCGTCACGCCGAACCGGCTGACGCGCCCGTAGCTCGGCTTGACCCCGACACAGTTGCAGAAGCTCGCCGGCTGGCGGATGGAGCCGCCCGTGTCCGTCCCCAGCGCGGCGATGCACAGATCGCCCCCGACGGCCGCGGCGCTTCCGCCCGAACTGCCGCCCGGGACGCGCGTCGTGTCGTAGGGATTGCGCGTGACGCCCAGCGCCGAATTCTCCGTCGAGCTCCCCATGGCGAACTCGTCCATGTTGACGCGTCCGGCCGGGATGAAATCGTGCGCGAGAAGCTTGTCGACGACGGTCGCGTTGTAGGGCGAAACATAACCCTCCAGAATCTTCGAGCCGCAAGTGCAGGGCTGCCCGGCGACGTTGATGAGATCTTTGATCGCGATGGGTACGGCTTTCGGATTTGCCGCGGCGCGCCTGAGCGCATCCTCCTCGTCGAATGTCAGATACGCGCCGATGCGACCATTCTCCGCATGGTAGCGGTCGATAACCGCCTGCACAAGCTCCACGCTCGAGAAATCGCCCTTGGCGAGCCCTTCTCGCGCCGCCTTGATTCCAAGTTCGTAAAGTTCCATGATCAGCTCTCCGCCCCTTCAACGATCTTCGGCAGCAGAAATTCGTCGTGGATCCGGGCCGGCGCGTTGGCGAGCGCGACATCCCGCGCCAGCGAAGGCGACACGACATCCTCGCGGAAAGCGTTCACCAGGTGGTAGCCGTGCATCATGGGCGGAACGTCCGTCACATCCACGGACGCGATCTTTTCCACGTACTTTACGATAGTCTCCAGCTGCGGCTGGAAGACCGCCTTCTCGGCGTCCGTCAGTTCCAGTCGCGCCAATTCCGCCACATAGGCGACGTCAATCTTCGTCTCTGCCATTTTACTTGCTCCAGCTCGGCGTGATGGCGCGGCCGGCGATCTTGAACAACTGCCGCGGCGCGTCGCCGCCTTCCTCGGTGTCTATCAAATAGAGGACGCCGTCGCTTTCCGCCGCGAGATGGCGTCCGTCGCGCGCCCAGGTCGGGTGCTCCCAGTTGCCGGGCTTCGTCACAAGTCGCGCGGTCCTGTCGCCGACGGACGGATCCATCACCGCGATCTGGCGGCCGCCCGCGCGCTTGCTGACGTACGCGATCCGCCCGTCCGCGCCCCAGTCCGGGTCAACGTTCTGCGTGCCCTGCGACGTGATGCGGCGCGTGGCCTTGGAGGCGACGTCCACGATGTAGAGGTGCTGGCGGCGCGTCTCGTCCGAAACGTAGACGATCTTCTTGCCGTCCGGGCTCCACGCCGGCTGGCCTTCGCTCGCCTTGGGCGTCTTTGTCAGCCGCCGCCAGGTGCTCGACGCCGGGTCGATGACGTAAAGCTCCGGATTCCCGTGCACCGAGAGGACCAGGGCGACTGCCTGGGCATCGGGGGAGACCGCCGCGCCCGTCGTCAAGCCCCGGAAGCTCCAGCGCAGCTTGCGCGCCCCCGTCTGCGCGTCGATTTCGAATATCTGCGGCATTTCGTTCAAGTAACCCGTGTAGAAAAGCGTGCGCGCATCCTTCCAGCGCGGTCCGACGGACGCCTTGCCGTCGCGCGTCAGGCGCCGCACGTCCGACCCGTCCGCATAGCCCGTGCACAGCTCGCCGGCCTTGCCGTTCTTGTTGACGAACGCGATCGGCGCAGAGGCGAACCCCTTCATGCCCGCGTAGATTTCGCAAAGCCGGTCCGAAAGCTCGCGCGCCTGCATGCGCCGCGCCCTCTCGTCGCCGGGGCGCGTGGGGAACGCCAGCTTCTTTCCGCGTCCTTTCGCGACGATGGACGCCCCCGTCGCGCCCGTGACCTCGATGGGGGCGTTCGGCATGACCTTGAATGCGCCCGAAAGGGTCAGATTGCGCGTCAGGGTCTTCTTGAAGACCGGGTCGGTCACGTCGACCGAAATCGCCAGTTTCTCCGCCCCGGCCTTGTCCACGTCGACGACCGTCTCGGCCGCCGCCTGAAGCCCCAAAATCGCCGCGCACGCGGCGCAAAAAATCGATATTTTCATTTGTTCATGCCTTTTTGATCATGTTGTTCCGTCTCAGGTCGTGTAATCCGCGTTGATATGCACGTAGTCGAGCGAGAAATCGCAGGTGTAGACGGTCGCCTCGTGGTGCCCAAGATGCAAATCCACCGTGACCGTGAACGCATCCTCCTTCAAGACCTCGCCAAGGCGCGCAAGCTGTTCCGCGTCGGCGACCTCCCCGAACCGAAAGGCCCACGCGTCGCCGTACCGGACTTCCGTCTTCATGTCCGTCACCGCGGCGCCCGAATAGCCGACGGCCGCGAGGACGCGTCCCCAGTTCGGGTCGCGCCCGAACCAGCTCGTCTTTGCGAGCGGGCTCTTCGCGACGGCGCGCGCCGCGCGTTCGGCGTCCGCGGCGGTTTTGGCGCCCTTGACCGTGACCGTCACGAATTTCGTCGCGCCCTCGCCGTCCTGCGCCATCTGCCGCGCCAGGGAAACGCACACGGCATCGAGCGCCTCCAGAAAAGCGTCGAAATCCTTGCCCGCGCGCGTGACGGGCGCGTTCCCGGCCTTCCCGCTCGCGAGCAGGAAGAGCGAATCGTTCGTGGACTCGTCCCCGTCCACCACAAGGCGGTTGAAACTCCTCGCGAGCGCGAGCTTGAGCGCCCGGCGCAGCATGGGAACCGAGATGGCCGCGTCCGTCGTGACGAACCCCAGCATCGTGGCCATGTTGGGCTCGATCATGCCCGAACCCTTGCTCATGCCGCCGACCGTCACGGTTTTCCCGCCGACGACCGTCCGCACGCACGCCTGCTTGGGGCGCGTGTCCGTCGTCATGACCGCCTTCTCCGCCGCGAGCCCGTGCGCGTCGTCCGCCCCGAGCGCCGCCGCGGCTTTTTTCATGCCGGCGAGCAGCCGATCCATCGGCAGACGCCGCCCGATGACGCCCGTCGAGGCGACGAGCACGTGCCGGGGCGAAATCCCGAGCTCGCCCGCCGTCGCCAACGCCGAAAGCTCCGCGTCCCGGAGGCCCGCCTCGCCCGTGCAGGCGTTCGCGCAGCCCGAATTGGCCAGAATCGCCTGGACGCGTCCGCCCTTGACGATCTCCCGGTCGTAAAGGACGGGCGCGGCGGCCACCTTGTTCGTCGTGAAAACCGCCGCGGCCGCGCACGGTTCGTCCGCGACGATGAGCGCCACGTCTTCGCGTCCCTCGTATTTGATGGCCGCGGCGACGCCCGCCGCGCGGAATCCCGCCGCGGAGCAGACGCCGCCGTTCTCAACGGTCTGCAAGCTTGACATACTTCTTCTCATGGTAGATAGGTTTGTAGGCCGGACGGATGATCGGCCCCTGGTTGACCAGCTCCTCCATCCGGTGCGCACACCAGCTCACGCAGCGCGCCACCGCGAAAAGCGGCGTGTAGAGATCCTTCGGGATGCCCAGCATCTCGTAGACGAAGCCCGAATAGAGGTCCACGTTCGCGCACACGGCGTCCGCGCGCGGATGCGCCTCCCGGATGATGGACGGGCCCAACTCCTCCACGAGCTCGAAAAGCCGCATCTCGTCCATGCGCCCCTTCTCGCGCGCGAGCTTCTCCGCCTTGACCTTCAACAGCTGGGCGCGCGGATCGGAAATCGTGTAGACCGCGTGCCCGAGCCCATAGATGAGCCCCGTGCCGTCGCCCGCCTTCTTGTTGGAAATCTTGCGCAGATAGTCCTCGACCTCCGATGGATCCCGCCAATCGCCCGCATTCTCGCGGATCTCGTCCATCTGCCGCATCACGCGCAGATTCGCGCCACCGTGCCGCCGCCCCTTGAGCGACAGAATGGACGCGGCGACGGACGAGTAGATATCCGTGTAGGCGCTCGTGACGACATGCGTCGTGAAGGACGAATTGTTGCCCCCGCCGTGTTCGGCGTGCAGAATCAGCGCCAGATCCAGCGTTTCCGCCTCGAGTTTCGTGTAGCGCCCGTCCTCGCGGATGAGGGAAAGGATGTTTTCCGCCGTCGATTTCGCCGGGTCGGGATTGCGCAGCATCAGCGACTGGCCGAGGTGGTAGTGCGCCTTCGCCTGGTAGGAGTAGGCCGCGATCGTCGGCAGGCAGCCGATGATTTCGACCGACTGGGCCAGGCACTTCTCCACGGACAGGTCGTCCGGGTCGCCGCTTTCGTCGAACGCGTAGGAAAAGAGGATTGCGCGCGCCATTGCGTTCATCACGTCCCGCGAGGGGTTGGACATGATGGCGTTCTCCTTGAAACCGTCCGAAAGACGGCGGTAGCGCCCGAGCTTCGCGTTCCAGTCCTCCAATTGCGCGCAGGTTGGCAAATCGCCGAAAAGAAGCAGATAGGCGGCTTCCTCGTATCCGAAGCGGTGTTCGCGGCGGGCTCCCGCGGCGATATCGCCCACGTTGATGCCGCGGTAGAAGAGTTCGCCGGGGACGGCCTGCTTCTCGCCTTCGCTGACCACGTACCCGTGCACATTGCCGATTGTCGTCAAACCGACCAGCACACCGGTCCCGTCGTCATTGCGCAACCCCCTCTTCACGTTGTACTTGCGCCACAACGAAGGGTCTATCGTATCGGCTTTGCGTATCGTCGCCGCCTGCTTTTTTAGCCAGTTCTCGTCAAGCATCTGCAATCCTTAATTAATATGGCGTAAATTATACCTAAATACGCCCGATTTGGCAAGCGGAAAATCGCAGTCGTAAGACGGGCGGGAACTAGGGGGAGCATTGTTTTCATCCACTGGGAGCAAGCGGAAAGCGCGGACGAAAGGCCTCGCCCCTTCCGCTCGGGCGCGGAGGGGCGCCGTCGCCTGCAGTCCGTCGCCGTAACGATGCACGAGAAGGATCGCCTAATTTTCGTTTTTTATCTAAATAAAGCACATAACAGGCCAATAACACCGCGACATTCCGGACGATCCGGCAGGCCGCACCCGTCTCGTCCGCATGACATGGACGAAAGGCCGCGGTCTTCTGGGCAAAAGACCGCAGTCTCTCGTTCGGCTCGTGCCGACGGGACGGTGCCGTTCCGCCGAGAACCGCCTCGCCTCATCCCGCTTCTGCAATGCACGAAAAACGAAACGTCCACCTCCCGAGAGGGGAAGCGGACATTGCGACGGGAATAGAACGGCGACCGTCTTCAGGGCTGGCCGGCCGCATGCGCGGCGGATTCCGCACGCGCGCGCAAACGCAAAAAGGCGACTCCCGTGACCGGGACCGTCAGAATGTAAAGAATGCCGGCGACGCCGATCGTCAGCATATGGTCGGCGAAAAGGAGCGCTATCACGAGCAGGGACAGCGTGACGAAGAGGCGCGTCTGGGCACGTCCGTGGATATGGATCGCCTTGAGCGAGATCGTCGGCAGGCGCGAAGCCATCAAAGCCCCCACGAAAAGCAGCATGAAGATGCCAAAGGCCGGATTCTGCAGGAAGGCCTGCAGCCGGGGATAATTCGCCGGCGCGTCCAGCGCCATGGACAGTATGGCGGGCGTCAGCACCATCCAACACCCCCCCGGAGCCGGCACGCCCGTGAAGAAATGCTTCCAGTACGGCAGGGTCGGCTGGTCCAGCATCGTGTTGAACCGCGCCAACCGGAAGCAGTCGCACATCGCGTAGAAAAGCGAAGCACCCAGAACGAAACGGATTGTGCGCGGGTCCACCGCTTCGCCCGAGAGCACGTGCAAAGGGCCTCCCGTCAGCCAAAAGTACATGAACAGGGCGGGCGCGACGCCGAAGTTCACGAAATCCGCCAGCGAGTCCAGCTCCGCGCCGAGCTTTGAACTCGCGTGCAAAAGCCGCGCCACGCGTCCGTCGACGCCGTCGCAGATGCAGGCGAGAATCAGCGCATAGATTGCGGAGACGAACCGCCCTTCGCTCGCAAGCGAGATGGACGTTATCCCCGCACAGGCGGCCGTCGCCGTGATCAGATTGGGGAAAAGCGCGCGAAGCGGAATGCCCTCCGCGCGTCTTTCACGGCTCTTCCTCTTGCGGCCCCTCAATCTGAAGTTTCCCATGATTGCGTCTCACTTGACCGAAATGTGGATTGCCCCGTCCTTCGGCGGCGCCGGCGGACGCGGCGGTTTGGGCGCATTCTTGCGCGGCGGACCGATCAGCGCGCCCAGAATGCGCCCGAGCGTCTTGGGGGCCTGCTCGACAAAGCACTCGTTCTTCAACTCTTCCAGCACGCGGTTGATGACGTCCTCGCCCAGTTCGCGGTGGGCGTTCTCGCGACCGCGATACTGCAGCGTCAGCTTGACCTTGCAGCCTTCGTTGATGAATCCGCGAATCTGGTTCAACTTGTAGTTGAAGTCGTTCGTGTCCGTGCCCGGGTGGAACTTTATTTCCTTAACCTTCTGGACTTTCTGGGACTTGCGCGCCTGTTTGGCGCGGATGGATTCCTCATACTTGAACTTCCCGTAGTCCATGATTTTGCACACGGGGGGCACGGCATTCGGCGTGATCTCGACCAGATCGAGACCGCGCGAATCGGCCAAATGTTGCGCCTCGCGCGTCTGCATGACGCCGAGCATGTTGCCATTGCTGTCAAGAACGCGAACTTGCGGCACGCGAATCTTGAAGTTTACACGAGTGAACTGTGCGATATGCCACCTCTTTATTTTAGGTTTACGATAAGGATATTTTACCAAATCGGCAGGGTAGAATGCAAGTGTCTTTTTTGGAGACCTGCCCGAAAAGGGAAGAACTGCACGGCATTCGTCCGGCCTGAGCATAGGATCCGGGTCTGGAATCGCGGCGAGACCGACGGGGCGCCCCGTTGCGGCAGGCCCTTCTCCACATTCTCTCGATCTCCACGGACAACATCGATAGACGATCCATTCCATCCCTTTGCAACTCTACACGGCTGAACCCGTGCGGTCCGCAGGGGACTGCAGACCCTACGGGGGGGGGGATAGGCCCCCTAGTCTACAACTCTCCATCTCTACTCGGTTATCCCCGATAGGCTCCCCACGCCCCCGCTCTGCACGGCCCTCCCGCCGGGGCCGCCTACTGGAACTTCTCCACGGCCGCGTCCGTGAGCTGACGCGTCTTCGCGTCGAACACCAACCCGATCGCGTAGATCGGCAGTCCGCCCGCCCGGTACGGCGCGACGGCATAGGCGTTC
>DJRS01000184.1 GCA_002440145.1 Verrucomicrobia bacterium UBA6354 | reverse complement strand
AGACGCGGAGAACGCAGAGGGAAGATCGGGAGAACGGGAAGAAGGGGTTTTAGAAGGATTTACGGGATGGGCGGGATTTGGGGGTGGCGTCCTAATTGTCCCACCTGTCCTAGTTGTCCCGTTTTCTCAACCGTTCCTTCTCCTTTTTGCCTATCGCTCTCTACCCCTCGGAACGACCTGCCCCGGGTGTCTCGCGACAGGGTACGCTTTCCGGGAAGTTGATATGTCATTTTGTGCAAAATGATCTAAAGTTTGGTATAATATTCATGAACAGTGAGAGGATGGTGGGCAAATGGAAAAGCAGAGCGCGGGAGTGGCGAAATACCGGCAAATAAGCATATGGTTGCAAAAAAGACTGCGCGAAGGGGCGTATCCGCTGGATGTGCCCTTGCCGTCCGAAGAGGCGTTGATGCGGCGATTCGGCGTCTCGCGCATCACGGTCGTCAAAGCGATGGAGGAGTTGCGGCGAAAAGGATTGATCTGGCGCCGCCGCGGAGCCGGGACGTTTGCGACGCGGACGGCGTGCGCCGAGTCCGGGCATTTGGGGCTGATCATGCCGAGCATGTCGCTTGGCGAGATATTCCCCCTCATATGCACGTCATTGGCGCGCTACGCGCAGCGCGACGGCTTTTCGTTTGTCCTGGGCGACGTGGCTTCGCCAACGCCCGAGCAGCGGGCGCACGAAGCCTGCGAGGTGGCGCGCCTGTTCGTGCGCCAGCGCGTGGCGGGCGTCATCTTCCAGCCGCTGGCGTTCATCAAGTCCCCTTCGCGCGTGACGTGCGAGATCATCTCGGTTTTCAACCGTGCGGGCATCCCCGTCGTTTTGATCGACCGTGACGTGGAGCGCAGCGAGGGCGTTTACCGGCACGACTTCGTCGGCATAGACAACTTCAGCGCGGGTCGCGAGCTTGGTTTGCACATGAAGCGCCAGGGTGCGCGGCGGATCCGGTTTCTGCTGTGCCCGAACGGACCGGCGGTCATCCGCGACCGGATGGCCGGGGTGTTGAGCGTGCTGGAAGGGGTGCGCCCGACCGAGGCCGTGCTGACGGCGCGTCCGGACGACGTGGCGTATTTCGCTCCGTTGTTCAAACGGCGCACCCGTCCGGACGCGATAATCTGCGAGTCGGATTTCGTGGCCGTCCACTTCCGCAATACGCTGGCGCAACTCGGCATTTCGGTTCCGGACGAGGTGATGCTGGCCGGTTTCGACGACGTGCGGAACGCGGTGAACGCGGTGCCGCCGCTCACGTCCGTGCGCCAGCCTTGCGATGACATCGCGCGCATCGCCTACCGCAGTCTGCGCGAACGCATGCGCGAACCGTCGTTGCCCTCGCGGCGGATTCTGTTGAACGCGCCGCTTTTCGCGCGCGAATCGACGCGTGCGGGGACGGTGTCGAAAGTTGACATGTCATTCCGCGCCGGCGGAGCGGAAAAAGCGTATAATGTAAAACGATGAGAATGCAGACAGTCAGAATCGTATTCGCGGCGGTTGCCGCGTCCGCGGCGGCGGAGGTTTTTGCCGCTACGTATCGCATAGACGAAAGTTGGAGCCTCGACCGGGTCAACGCGTTGGCGCCCGAGCCGGGCTCTCGCATTCTTTTCAAGCGCGGCGGCGTTTGGCGCGGGCAGCTGAAACCGCGGTCGGGCGAACCCGGATGTCCGGTCACATACGGGACCTGGGGGGGGGGGGCTAAGCCCGTCATAGAACCGAGTCTGCCGCGGTCTCGACGCGGCGACTGGCGCAACGAAGGCAACGGATTCTGGTCGTGTGCAGGCGGCACGGCAGCCGACATCGGCAATATCGTGTTCGATGGTGGCGCATCGGGTTGCGCATTCAAGCGCGGCGGCCGGGATGCGTGCGCGCGCGATCTTGATTTCACGTACGACACGGCGGCCCGCCGCGTGTTTCTGAAGTCTGTTCCGGGAAATCCGGCCGGACGGTTCCGGTCGATTGAACTGTGCGAGAAAAGACACGGGGTGGATCAGGAAGGCGTGCACGACGTCGTGTACGAAGGGTTGCACGTCCGGTATGCGGGCGCGCACGGCTTCGGCGGGGCGGGCGCGAAACGCGTTACGATACGCGGATGCGACGTGAGCTGGATCGGGGGCGCCTACCATTACAGGGACGATGCCGGCAACGGCGTGCGTTTCGGCAACGGCATCGAATTCTGGGGCGATGCGGAAGACGTGCTGGTCGAGTCCAACCGCGTCTGGGAAGTGTGGGATGCGGCGCTGTCCAACCAGTCGAGCGAGAAAGGTTCCGTGCAACGGAACATCGTCTGGCGCGGCAACGATATCCGCCGGGCGGAGTATTCCTACGAATACTGGCAGCAGGGCGAAGGGGCGCAGACGTCGGACATCGTGTTCGCGGACAACGTCTGCCGCGAGGCGGGGAAAGGATGGGGCCACCGTCAGAGGTGGAATCCGAATGCGGCGCATTTGATGTTTTACGACAACACGGCGGACACGCGGGAATTCGTCGTGTCGAACAACGTGTTTTCCGGATCGGAGAACGTCCTGCTGCGGATGTTCAACGATTGGCGCGCCGCGCTTGTCTTCGCGGACAATCGTTGGGAGCCGGGCCCCGGCGCGTACGGGCGGTGGCATGGACGCCCCGCAAAAGGTCTGCGCTGGCTCTATCCGGACCGTCTGGACAGGGTACATGCGGACGACGCATCCGAGATCGAGGCGGATTCCGTGGGATCGCGCGTGTTCGGCAAAGACGACAGAGCCGCATTCCTCGCGTTTCTCGGCGAAAAGCCGTGCGGCACATGCCCCGAAACACGCACGAAGAAGACCGTGTTCGACACGTTCCCGCTCGCGAAGATGGATTTGACGAAAATGTCGTGCGGCAGCGGGCAGGCGCGCAAGTGCCGCGCGAACGAGGGCGCGCCGTTGACGCTGGGCGGCAAAACCTACACCTGCGGCGTCGGCACGCACGCGCCCAGCCGCTTCGAGGTCGCGGTCGACGGGAAGGGCCTCGCGTTCACGGCCGTCGTCGGCATCGACGGCGAGGTGGCGGGCGAGGGCAGCGCCGAGTTCCTCGTCTACGGCGACGGACGGCTTCTCGCGCGTTCGGGCATCCTGCACAAGCGCGACGGCGGGCGTCCGCTGTTCGCCGACCTGTCGGGCGTTCAGGTTGTCGAACTGGTCGTGACGGACGGCGGCGACGGCATCGCTTGTGACCACGCAGACTGGTGCAACGCCGTGTTCCGCATGGTAAAGGGGGCGAAACCAAACGACGATCTTTCGGATCGTTCGACGCAGCTGGGCATCCTGACGCCGCCGCCCGCGCGCGCGCCGCGCATCAACACGCCGGCTTTTCTGGGGGTTCGTCCTGGGCGAGAGATCCTGTATCGGGTGCCCGTCGCGGGTGAGCGACCGCTCAAGGCGACGCTCGCCCCCGTCCGCGGCGGAAAGATGCCGAAGGGTTTGATATGGGACGCGGAGACGCGGATTATCCGCGGCCGGCTCGCGCGGCCGGGCGACTATTCTTTTGTTCTGACGGCGGCGAATGCGGCCGGACGCGCCGTGAAACGGTTCACCATCCGCGCCGGTGAAAAAATCGCCCTGACGCCGCCGATGGGATGGAGCAGCTGGAATGCGTTCTACGACCGCGTGACCGACAAGAAGGTGCGCGAGCAGGCCGATGCGCTGATCGCGACCGGCCTCGCCGACCACGGCTACCGCTACGTGAACATCGACGACTTTTGGTCGCGCAACAACGGCGAACGCGGCAAGGGACGTCCCGAACTCAACGGTCCCGAACGTGCGGCGGACGGCACGATCCTGCCGAGCGGAGCGTTTCCGGACATGAAGGACCTTGCCGACTACGTTCACGCGAAGGGACTTCAGATCGGCATCTATTCGTCGCCGGGCCCCAAGACATGCGGTGGTTGCGAAGGGTCATACGGACACGAGCGACAGGACGTGAAGACCTGGTGCAACTGGGGCTTCGACTATGTAAAATACGACTGGTGCAGTTATGGGGAGGTTGCGTTTGCGGGCTCTTACGAAGAGAAGTTGCGCCACCCCTACGAGCTGATGGGACGTCTGCTGGCCGAAGCCGACCGCGACATCGTGCTGTCTATCTGCCAGTATGGCATGGGCGACGTCTGGACGTGGGGCGCCGCAGCCGGCGGACAGTGCTGGCGCACGACGGGCGACGTGTGGGACGGATGGGTGGTTGTCGGTCCCGCCATCGAGAAACAAGCCCGGATCGGGCGTTACACGGCACCGGGCGCCTGGAACGACCCGGACATGCTCGTGCTGAAGCCCGACCACCGGCAGTGCGGGCTCACGCCGAACGAGCAATACGCACACGTCTCGATGTGGGCGATGGCCGCGGCGCCCCTGCTGATCGGCTGCGACATGACGGCGCTGGACGACTTCACGCGCGCGCTCCTGACGAACGACGAGGTTATCGACATCGACCAGGACGCGCTCGGCCGCGGCGCGGAAGCCGTTGGCGACGTGAATCTTGTCCAGGTGTGGACGCGCCCGCTTGCGGATGGTGGCCGGGCGGTCGCGCTGTTCAATCCGTCGCGTGCCGACAAGACTGTCACGGTCGATTTCGCGGCGTTCGGTTTGCCGACGCGCGGACGTCTCCGCGACGTCTGGCGGCAAGTCGACCTGCCGCCGCTGAAAGACGGACACCTGAAGACCACGGTCTTCGGACACGCCGCCAACCTGTATCGCATCTATCCAATGACAAACAATAAGGAGACAAGACAATGAAAACGATACTCATTCGCAAATCGTTTGCCTTGGCCGCAGCTGCACTGGCGGCTTACGGCGTACACGCCGCAGCGTCGACGGCGGCCGTCGCGTTCCGGTTCGACGACAACCACACGCCCGACGACTGGCGCGCCGTCGCGGAGGCGTTCAAGGCCGAAAACGTGCGTTGCTCGTTTGCCGTGGTCAGCGGCGGCCTTTCGGACGAGCAGGGGGCCTGCCTCAAGGCGCTGTCGGACGACGGGTTCGAGATCATGGATCATACCGCCGCGCATGCCGTCTATGTCGCACAGTGGCTGAAGGAAACGGACTACGTGGCGGCATGTGCGGGCATGGATCGGAACGCGGCATGGTTCGGCTCCGCCAATGCGTCTGCACGGAAGGTGCGGTTCGAGCCCGAAATCGATCTTGGACACGCAAAGAACGTCCGCTTCACGGGACATGTGACGGACGGGGCGCTCTTCTGCGACGACACGACCGTCGCCGCGCAACTGACATTCTCCAAGAAGATCTGGATTCCGTCGAAGGCGGCGCTGTTCGGCGTCGTTTCGACTGCAGCGGACGGCGGACGCAAGCTGCGCGAGTTCTACGGCGAGACCGACCAGACGTTCGATCTCGCGGACGAGGAGATGGTGCTGGTCGACCAGATTGCGATTCAGCCGGCACCGGACGTCTTGCGCATCCAGGCGCGCGCGACGCGGGCGAACTTCGCGGCCTTTGGACTGCCCGAGCCGAAGACATGGATTCAGCCCGGCGGCTGGGAGGCGTTCGTGGACGCGAACCGCGTGAAAGCCGTCTATGGCGGCGAGTTCGGCTACACGGGAGCTGACTGCGTGATGCCGAAGGAGCGGTGCTGGTACGCGACGGACGACGATACGCCGGCGGAACTCGTGCCGTGGATGCAGCGTCCGAGCTTCTTCTACTTTGACGAGGGGGCGACCTACGAGGAGGTCATCGCGCAGATCCAGAAAGCGCAAGCCGTTTGCCGTCCGCTCGTGTTCATCAGCCACATGTCGTGGAGCAAGGCGGGCGGTCGCGAGAAATGGATCGACCTGACGCGGCGCGTGCTTCAGTGGATGAAAGAGGCGGACATCCCGGCGCTGACCGAAGTGACGCTGACGCAGACGTTCTACGGCGGCGCGGCGGAATCCGCCCCGGTGGCCAGCGTTCCGTCCGCGCCGGACACGGCGGTGCGCGTGACTGACGGCGTTCGCGAATTTACGGAGAGCAGCGGCGTGTTCCTCACGAACGGCGACTTGGAGCTCTCGACCGCACGGCTGAAGTACCGCCCGGCGGGCGGGACGGGCGAGGCCGACCTGGCGCGCGAGGGCATGCTTGTCTACGGCGGAGACGCGAACATCGAAGCGGAAGGTTCGTCGGTCGCGCTTCGCCTGGGGTTGCTCTCGCGGTCGTCGCAGGGCGGCACGCTGGCGCTGCGGACACCCGGCGGACTTGACGCGCTGGGCGGTAGCGTGCGATTTGAGGCGAACGGTTTCGCGGATGGAGAACAGCTTCCGGCGACCGTCGTCGGCGGGAGTGTCCCGTCCGCCGCGCAGAACGAATTCGGTTTTCTGACCTACTCGACAGGCCGCGGCCTCGTGCCCGTGACGTTGACGGACGGACTGGCGGGCGGCGAAATGTCGAATGCCCGCCTGACGGGGGTCACGACGCTCACGGACAGCACGCGCGTCCGCTCGCTGACGATCGACGGCGGGTCGCTTGAAATGGCCGACGGCGTCAAGCTGACGGTCGGGGACGGGACGAATCCCGGCGGTGTCATTTTCAAGTATCCGCTGGCGGAGTCGGGCGACCAGCCCGCCCGGATGGCAGACGGCGGCGAAATCGATTTCGGCGCGGAGGGTGTCATTTGGGCGGCTTCGGCCGACAAGGAGACGTATGTGGATCTCGGCAGCACAAAACTGACGAGCGCCGGCGGCATCACGTTCGCCGGCCGTGCGGGCAGCCAGTCGTGGAAGACGCTCTATTGGCCGAACCGCGCGAACGTGGGTTGGAAGGGACCGACTTATGTCGAAGGCTGCGTGCTTGACCTGCGCGGCACAGCCGACATTCTGCCCGCAGGTCAGGACGTTTATGTGCGCGGCAATTCCGAATATGGGGCCTGCCTGAAGCTGACAGGTGCAGGCGGCACGACGTTCGGCGGGCGTGTGTATTTCACAGGGCCGGGTTTCTGGGGACGGACAAGCCCCGCAGAAACGGAAACGAGCTGGGCGAAAATGGTTTCGTTTTTCTCGAACGGCAGCGGCTGGATCGATTTTAACGGGCCCGTGACGATCGAGAACGAGGTGCAGTTCATGGGCGACACCGAATGGAGCGGGGCGAAGTTCAACCAGACCATCGACGGCAACGGCTCCCTGATTTTCCCGTTCACGGGACAGTTCTGGCTGAATGCCGCCAACACCTACACAGGTGCGACCGAGATCCACACGAACGCGATCGTCCATGTCTGCGGTCCGGGAACGCTGGGACGTGGCGAAGTCCGGACGTGGCGCGGCGG
>DJRS01000011.1 GCA_002440145.1 Verrucomicrobia bacterium UBA6354 | reverse complement strand
GTGAAGCGCTTCCGCTTCGGCGGGCTCATCCGGAACAAAGACTACCACCTCGCGCCGGAGAAGCCCAAGTCGAAGATTCTTTTCCTCCAGGAAGGGTGTCCGGATACGTTGTATGTGAAGTACAAACCGGCGAAGAACCAGCGCATCAACCAGCAGTATTTTCTCTTGAAGGAGCAGGTGAAGCGGACAGGCACCGGCGGCGCGGAGGAAAGGCAGGATGTCGTGCCCGTCCGCGCGGCGGGCGCGAAGGGCAAGCAGTTGACGACCAAACCCATCGCACGGATTTCTTCCGCCAAGTGTGCGTGGTGGGACGACAAAGCAACGCCCTCGAAAGGCGTATTAGACTGATTTGCGCATTTTTGGTATACTATGGATGTTATGATGACAGCAGAAGAACAGGCGCGCCGCATAGCGCAGGCGTTGGAAGATTGCAAGGGTACGGACGTCAAAGTCTACGACGTGCGCGGCAAAAGCGCGCTCGCGGACTTTTACGTCGTCGCGACCGGTGCCGCGGCACCGCATTTGAAGGCATTGATCGCCGCCTCGCAGCGTGCAATGAAAGAGGCGGGCGTCGCCAGCTACCGTACATCGGGCGATCCCGAGAGCGGGTGGATCGTCGTCGACTACATCGACGTCATTGTGCATGTTTTCTCTCCCGAGGCGCGCGCCTATTACGCGCTTGAAAAGCTCTGGGTCTGAGCTTTCCGCGCTCGTTTGCGATGTCCCCCGCCGCATTTATAGACGATCCGCGCTGGTATGCGTTCTTGCCCGAGACGCGCGAAGGCGGCAAAAAGCGGCATCTGCCCACACATGAAGACTGCGCGCGGCTGGATGTGGAGTCCGCCGCCGCCCATTTGCGGGCGGGGGGCACGCTGGGCGCGATGGCCGGCTACGAGGAGCGTCCGGGGCAAATCGCGATGCTCGAGGCGATTGCGCGGGCGTTCAACGGCCGGGAACATCTGATGATCGAGGCGGGCACGGGCGTGGGCAAGTCGCTCGCCTATTTGGTGCCCTCCATTCTCTGGGCGTACACGAACGATACGCCCGTCGTCATTTCGACCGCCACGCGCAATCTCCAAAGCCAATTGATGCAGTCCGACATTCCCCGGGCGCTCCGGATATTGGGCGACGCGGCGGCGAACTTCAAGGTGGCGTTGCTGAAAGGGCGCGGCAATTACCTCTGTCTGCGGGCGCTGGGCGAGTTCTTCGCGCCGGGCTACTGGACGATGAGCGAGGCCGACCAAGCCGAGATGCCCCATCTCATCGAGTGGCTTCGAACGACGCCCGACGGCGACCTGGACTCTTACGAGGGGTTGCCGCGGACGCTTCTGTCGTGCCAGGGGGAGGAGTGCAGCAAGCGGCGGTGTCCGTACTATTCGCGTTGTTTCGTCTACCGGGCGCGCAAAGCCGCGGCTGAGGCGCATCTCGTCATCGTGAACCACGCGCTCGTTTGCGCGGACGCGACGAGCGGCGCGGGGACGATACTTCCGGCTTACGGGCGGCTTGTGCTGGACGAAGCCCACAACCTGGAGAATATCGCGACCGACTACCTCAGTTGCGAGTTTTCGCTCATAGAATTGGCGCGCCTCCTCAATCGGTTGCATCGCCGTCCGCGCACGGCCAAAGGGCGCGCCAGCGGCGTACTGGCTGCGTTGGCGCGCGCAGCCAGTGCCGGGCACCTCAAGAACGCGAACATCCGGAACGAGATCATCAGCCAGATTGAGGGCATTGGCGACCGCTTCAATCGTCTTACGACCGCGGCGGAAGGCGTTTTCAGCCGTGTTGCGCTTCTCCTGCTGCCGTCCCGAAACGGGGATATCGTGCGTTACGATGTGAAGGACGGGGTGCGGCGCCACTCGGTGCACGGTCTTTTCGAGGCGTACAAGAAAGAGGAATGGAACGAAGACGATCTGCAGCGCGCCTGGATGAAGTTTGAGCACGAAATGGCCAATCTCGTGCGGTTTCTGCACGATCTGCGGGATACGCTCGCCGTGGAAGCGGAAGAGGAGGGCCCGTCGAGCGCGGCCGCCGATTACGCGGCGCAAATCCAGGGTTTGGCGGATTCCCTCGTGTCGTTTACCAATGCGGCGCTTTTCGTCCTCAAAGGCGAGAAGAACACCCACGCCTATTGGGTGGAGCGCCTTCACCTCGAGAAACATCGCGTCAATGTGCGCCGCATGAGCCTGCGCCTTGTGGCGGCGCCGCTTTCGGTGGCGAACGATCTGCGGCAGATGCTCTATGAGGTGAAGGATTCCGTCATTCTTTCGTCCGCGACACTGCGCGTGGGGACGGATTTCAGGTACATGGCGAAGCGTTTGGGGGCGATGGACGACCGTTTCCAGACGCTCGTGGCGCAAAGTCCCTTCAACTATCTGACCCAGTCCCTCGTGCTGGCGCCGGACTGGTTGCCCGATCCTTCGTCCAATCTGGCTTCTTGCGTGAAGGAACTTGCCGCGCTTCTGGGCGAACTCTGCGCACGCACCAAGGGGCGGTCGCTCGTCCTTTTCACGAGCTATGAGATGATGAACGCGGTGGCGGAAGCCTGCCGGAGCGATTTCGGGACGGTCGGTTTGGAGCTTCTGGTGCAGGGCGAAGGGCTTTCACGCGAAGCCATGACGCGCCGGCTCAAGGGGGGCGGGCGCCCGTGTGTGCTTTTCGGCGCCCAGTCCTTCTGGGAGGGCGTGGACGTCGCCGGCGAAGCGCTCGCCTGCGTCGTCATTGCCCGGCTCCCGTTCGCGCAGGTCGGGGACCCCGTAATCGAGGCGCGCAGCGAAAAAATCATGCGCGAAGGCGGAAGCGCCTTTCGGGACTACGCCCTGCCCGAGGCGGTCATCAAGTTCCGCCAGGGATTCGGGCGCCTTATCCGGACCAAGCGCGACCGCGGCATTGTCGTGGTGACGGATCCGCGTCTGGTGACGAAAAACTACGGCGCCATCTTCCGCAAGTCCATTCCCGCGCCGGTCCACGCCGTGGCGGACATCGACGACTTGCTGGGGCGCGTCCAATCGTTCTTCGAGCAAGGAGAGGCCCTTTCATGAGAGGAAAGTTCATTACATTCGAAGGCGGCGAAGGCTGCGGGAAGACGACCCAAATCGCTCTTTTGGCGGACGCCTTGCGCGCCGAGGGAATAGAGGTCCGGACGACCCGCGAACCGGGCGGCACGCAATTGGGCGAGCGGATCCGCGGCATTTTGAAGGAAGTGTCCGCCGAGCCTCTCTGCGACCGCAGTGAACTTCTGCTGTTTCTGGCCGCCCGCGCCCAGCTGGTGCACGATGTCATAGCCCCGGCCCTGGCGCGCGGCGTGTGGGTCGTTTCCGACCGTTTTTGCGATTCGACCTACGCCTACCAGGGCTATGGGCGCGGTCTCCCCCTGGAGGCGATCCGCCAGGCGGACGGCTTCGCCCGGGCGGGGCTTCTGCCCGACAAGACGTTCCTGCTTTGCGCCGACCCCGCCGCCTGCCGGCGCCGCATGCAGGAGCGGGAATCCCGTACGCAGACCCAGGCGGACCGTATCGAGCAGGCCGGGGACGCCTTCCACGCCCGCTTGCGGGAGGGGTTTGCCGCTCTTGCCGCGGCGAATCCCGGGCGCATACAGCCAATAGACGCCAACGGAACGGTCGAAGAAGTGCAGGAGCGGATATGGAAAGCGCTGAAGCCTTTGATCTGATCGTCCACGCCATAGACACGGGGCACATCGCCAACGGCTATCTTATCCGCGGCGATCTGGACGGCAACGCGCGCGACCTGGCGCGGCGCATCATCGGCAAGCTTTTCCCCGGCCTGTCGCCCGAGAACTACGCCAACCACCCCGACATCGTCTGGCTGGAACCGGAAGGCAAGAGCCGCACCATCAAGACGGACAGCGTCCGTGAAGGGTTGGTGGCGCCGCTGTCCACGACAGCCTATTCGGGCGGCTGGAAGGTCGGCGTGGTCGTCGGGGTCGACTGCATGCAGCCCGCCGCGGCGAACGCCTT
>DJRS01000115.1:7379-7561 GCA_002440145.1 Verrucomicrobia bacterium UBA6354 | reverse complement strand
GATGACCGCGGCCTGGACCGAGGCGCGGCAGCTGGCCCTGCTCTACGCGGAGGAAGCGCCCAAGGTCAACGCGAAGATCACGAAGGAGGTCCGCGGCTTCAAGCTGATGTGCGCGAGCTACGCCGAACACGCGCTGAAGCACTGGGAGATCCTGACGCGGCTCCTGGGGACGGACATCCCCG
>DJRS01000115.1:0-7194 GCA_002440145.1 Verrucomicrobia bacterium UBA6354 | reverse complement strand
GGGCCGTCCCTGCCATTGGCGGGGGCGTGTTTTGCGGGGGCATCGCGTCCCGGGTGCGCGGCATTCCCGTCCTCCCCAACGGCAGGCGCCAAACGCGAGCTAGCGCTCCTCGCGCACGCCCAGGTCCGCAAGCCGCATGGAGATAATGCGCGAAACGCCCTTCTCCTGCTGGCTGACGCCATAGACGAGATCCGACCCGGCGATCGTATGCTGGTTGTGCGTAATGATCAAGAACTGGCTTTGGGCGAGGAATTCCTTCAATTGCTCCACGAAGCGCCCGATATTCGCATCGTCCAAAGCCGCGTCCAGTTCGTCCAGCATGCAAAACGGGGCGGGCTTGATCATGAAAATGGAGAAGAGGAGCGCGACGGCCGTCATCGTGCGTTCGCCGCCGGACAGGAGCGTGACGGACTGCGGACGCTTCCCCGGCGGACGCGCGATGATGTCGATTCCGCATTCCAGGGGATCTTCCGCATTCTCCAGCAGGACAAGCCGCGCTTCGCCGCCGCCGAAGAGTTTCGTGAACATCGTCTGGAAGTTGCGGTTCGCCTGTTCGAAGGTCTTCCGGAACAGATCGCCCGACTGGGTGTTCAGATTCTCGATCAACGCCAGGATCTGCGCTTTGGCCGCGACAAGATCCTCCTGCTGGGCTTTTTCTTTCGCGTAGCGCTCTTCCAATTCGCGGCACTCGTCCACCGCCACCATGTTGACGGGGCCCAGCGCGGCGATATCGCCCTGCAGCTTCGCGACGCGCTTCTCCAGTTCGTCCAGCGGCGGAACCGTCCCGCCCTTCCATTCCGGATCCGGTTCGCGCAGGACCGCATCCGCGAAAAGGCCGTATTCGTCCTGCAAATGGTCGTAGACGTTTTGCCGGCGCATGGCCGTCTCGGCGCTGGCGACTTCCAGCTTGCCGCGGAAATCGCGCGCCTGGTCGAGTCCCGTGCGTTTCTCGGCCGCTTCGCGGTCCGCCGCGGCGATGCGCGCCATCATCTCGCCGCGCTTTTCGCGTTCCTCTTCCATGCGCACCCGGCAATCCGCCGCGCGCTGGCGCAGTTCGTCGAGTTGGGCGAGCAGGTCGCCGCTTTCCTCCTTGAGGCGTTCCATCGAGGCAAGGTAGTTCTTGATGCCGCTTTCCCGTCCGGCGATGGAGCGGGACAGCTCCTCGTGGCGGCGGGCGACGCTCTCGGCCTGTTGCGCGACGAAGGACTGCTCCTGTTCCATTTGGCTCGCGGCGATGCGGCGCTCGGTCAACTGCTGGGAATAGACCATGACCTGCTCTTCCAGCGTCCGCAGTTCCGCCTCGCCCTGTTCGACGACCTCCATGAGCGCCTCGCGCTTGTCGACCGTCGAAACGACCGAACCCGCCTTCCAGATCTCGATCGCCCCTTCGCGGTAGATCGCGCCTTCGAGCGCGACCGCTCCCGCTTCCGCATGCCCGAACAGGGCTTCCGCCGGCGTCGCCGCGCCTTCCGCCGGCTTCACGACGCCCGCAATCGAGCCCTCCGCCGACAGGGAACCGGAGAACGTCGCGCGCGCGCCCTGCGTCGCATCCGCCTCCGCGCCGGCCCGCGCCGCCGCGGCGCGCTTTTCGCACTCCAGTATTTCGCGCCGCGCCGCCGAGACTTCCTCGCGGCGCGCATCGCGCCGCGTCTGGATTTCGGCGAACGCCGCTTCCGCGACGGTCTGCGCCTCTCGCGCCGTCTCGAGGGACGTTCCGAGGAGCGTCGCCTTCTGGGTCAGGGACTCGGCCTGCATGGCCACTTCGGCGAGTTGGGTGCGCGTCTGCTCCATCTCGCGTTCGTCGCGCGCGGCGAACGCGCGGTATTCCTCGATGCGCGACGCATTGACGCCGATGACTTCGTTGGCGCGCGTGTAGGCGCCGTCCGCCGCGGCCTGTTCGCTCGCGAGCGTTTGCAGGCGTTCTTCCAGCGCGTGTACCTGCCTGTGCAGCTCCTGCTGGTGCGACTCGGCTTGCGCAACCGCCGCGGTCGCCTCCTGGATCGCCTCGTCTATCTGCCGGCGGTTCGCCGCGTTCTGCTCCAGATCCTGGTCGAAGCCGTGTATGCGCTGCTTCGAAACGTAAATGTCGAGCCCGCGCAATTCGTCGCGCAGCTCCTTGTACTTCTGCGCCTTGCCGACCTGACGCTGGAGGGAGGCGATCTGCCGCTTCATCTCGCGCAGGACATCCTCCTCGCGCAACAGGTTCTGCTCGGTCTGGTCGATCTTGCGCAGGGCTTCCTTTCGGTCGGCCTTGAACTTGGTGATGCCCGCCGCCTCCTCGAAGACGGCGCGCCGGTCCTCGGGCTTGGACGAGAGAATCGCGTCGATCTGCCCCTGCGCCATGACCGAGTAGCTCGACGTGCCGATGCCCGTGCCCATGAACAGGTGCTGGACGTCCTTCAGGCGGCACGCCTGCCTGTTGATGAAATATTCGCCCGACCCGTCCCGGTAGACGCGCCGCGTGATGGTCACCTCGTGGTAGTCGGTCCCCAGCTCCTTCTCGCAGTCCGCGAACGTGATGGAGACTTCGGCGAGCCCCAGCGGCTTGCGCGTATCCGTTCCGTTGAAGACGACGTCCACCAGTTTCGAGCAACGCAACGCCGTCGGACGCTGTTCGCCAAGCACCCAGCGTATCGCGTCGGACACGTTGGACTTGCCGCACCCGTTCGGTCCGACGATGGCGATAAGCCCGGGATCGAACGTGAGCCGCGTCTTGTCGGCGAAACTCTTGAATCCGACGATGTCGAGCTGCTTGAGGTACATGCTCAGACCAGTCCGCGCTTGACGAGATGCTCGGCGATTTCCACGGCGTTGAGCGCCGCGCCGCGCAGAAGCTGGTCGCCCGACACGAACATGTCCAGGCCCTTGCCGTCCGTGCGCGAAATGTCCTGGCGTATGCGGCCGGCCAGAACGTCGTACTTGCCGGTCGCCTCGAGCGGCATCGGGTAGCCCCCGTGCAGCGGATCGTCCACCACCTTCACGCCTTCGCACTTCTCGAGGATCGCACGCGCTTCACCGGGCGTGATCTTCTCCTCGAACTCCAGATTGAGCGATTCGGAATGCGCACGCGGAATCGGCACGCGCACGGAGGTGCACGAAACCATGAGCTCGGGCGCATGGAGCATCTTGCGCGCCTCGTTGCGCATCTTCAGCTCCTCGAGCGTATACCAATTGGTTTCGTCGAACTTGTCGATGTGCGGAATCAGGTTGCAGACGAGCGGATGCTGGAAGGCCTTCACCGTCAGCGGCTTGCCTTCGACCGTCTCGCGCATCTGGAGTTCGAGCTCTTCGAGCCCGGGGGCGCCCGCACCCGACGCGGCCTGGTAGGTGGACGCGATCAGACGCTTCAGCCCTTTCGCCTTGTGGAGCGGGGCCACCGCCTCCAGCATGATGGCGGTCGTGCAGTTGGGGTTGGCGATCACGCCCTTGTTCCAGTCCAGATCCTCCGGATTGACCTGCGGCACCACGAGCGGCACGTCCGGATCCTGCCGGAACGCGCGCGAGTTGTCGATCATTTTCGCCCCCGCCTTGACGACGGCGTCCTTCAACCGGATGGCGACGTCCGTCTTGCCGGCGAAGAGGACGATGTCCAGCCCGTTGAAGCTGTCCTCGTCCGCCTTGCGCACATGGTAGGTCTCGCCCAGGATCTGTTCGTCGCGTTCGCGGCTGGCGAAAACCTGCACGCGTCCGCAGGGGAAATGACGCTCCTTCAGGACCTTTATCATCTCGGTTCCGACGGCGCCCACGCCGACAAGACCTACATTGTACTGTTTCATATCGTTTTCTTTTCTGTGTGTTTACGGGAACATTGCGCCAAAATCCGGCTTCCGCCGGCGAGAGCCTACATCCGTTCCAAATCCCGGGCGAGCGCCTTCTTCTTGAGCGCCTCGCGTTTGTCGTGCAGGGCCTTGCCGCGGCAGACCCCGAGTTCGACCTTGATGCGGCCGCGGTGCAGATAGAGCTTGAGCGGTATCAGCGTCAGCCCCTTCGCCTCGGTCTTCATCTTGAGATCCGACAACTCTTTCGCATGCACGAGAAGCTTGCGGTTGCGCTTGGGGTCGTGGTTGAAGCGGTTCCCGTAGGCATAGGCGGAGATATCCGCTCCCACGAGCCAAAGTTCGCCCCCCAGCACCGCGGCATACGAACCCGCGAGCGAGACGCTCCCCCGGCGAACCGACTTGACCTCCGTGCCCGTCAGTTGGATGCCGCACGCGAGCGTTTCCAGCACGATATAATCATGCCGCGCTTTGCGGTTCTCGGCAAATACGGGATTGAACTTCTTTTCGGACACCGCCAGCCCGTTCAGTCGGCATAGAACGATTTCACGTTGATGTGCTTTTCGCTCCACCGGACCTTGGCGTCCTCGGCGCGCGCAATCGCGTCGAAATCGATTTCGGCGGTGAGCTTGCCTTCGGCGATCTCGCGCAACGCGATATCGCACTTGTCCTCGTCGAACGTCAGCGGATGCACCAACGGCTTGGCGCCGTTGATCAGTTCGCGTTCGCGCATGGACACCAGGTTCACCAGAATCGGAACCGATGCAATTTTCTCGTGTGCCTTCTTCAGCAATTCGTTATTCATCTTCTGACTCTCCGAGGGAAGCGCACCTGCGCCCCCAGAATTATTCCGCATATTATACTATATTTTTGGGCTTTTGCGCAAGTAGCACTCCGCCGAAAAGTGTGCAATATGGCGAGACGCCCGGGACAGGCCGTTCCGATGGGCGGAGAGCGCGAGCGAAAGCGGAAGACTGGAGCCCGCAAAAACCGCCCCCATGGGGTGGCACGCCGGACAAACGCCGCCAAGGGCATACGCCGACACAAGGGAGGTGCGCGAATCGCAAGCGCGCAGGAAACAAATCCGGAACGTGTCTATCCGATTCCCGCCCTCGGATGGCCGAGAAGCCTGTTTTCGGGCGGCTCAGGGTTCGCCCATGCGGACGATGCGGCAGGCGACCGGATCGGGCACGAAAGGCGGCATCCAGGCAAGGGATTGACATGGGATCGTCATTCCAGGGAAACCGGCATCCCGTTTCGGTTGCGACTTGCGGCGTTTTTTGCAAACGAGAACGCGGTCTCAGCGGCTGCGTCAGCCGATGGAAATTGTCTTGCCTGTCTAGGAAGGGGGGTGCCGGGCTACTTCCAGAAGTCCCAGATATAGCACACCAAATAGGCGACCGCCATGCCAAGCACGACGCCGGCCGTCACTTCGCGGCGTTTATGCCCGATACGTTCCTTGAGGCGACGGACGTCCAGACGTTCCTCGGGTTGCAAACGGGCGTTGATTTGCGCGATAAGCCGATTGAGAAGGCGCGCGTGTTCGCCCGATTCGCGCCGCAAGGTCGCCGCGTCCAGCAGGACAATGATGCCGAATCCGACGGCTATCATGGCTTCGGGCGCGTCGAACCCGTCCGTCAACCCGACCGCCGTGGCGAGCGCCGAAACAAGCGCCGCGTGGGAACTGGGCATGCCGCCGGACGACACCAACTCGCGCACCCGCCAGCGCCCCGTCCGCACGCGCGCGAACAGGAACTTCAGGACTTGCGCCCCGAAGAAGGCGATGAAACACGACATGAACCACGGGTGTCGAACGATTTCGAGCACGTTTGGGTGGTGCAAAACGCCGGCGAAAAGCGACACGTCCGTCCCCCTTCAGCCTACGAGCCACATGACGAAGCTCATCGAAACACCCACCAGCGCGCCGATGACGCCGCCCCAGAGCGTGACGCCGCGGAGCTCGCGGTTCGCGATCTGCCGCGTAATCAGCTCCATCTTTTTTTCGTCGTAGCTCATGACCGAATCGTAGACGACGCTCCAGATCTGCGTTTCTTCGAGGATGTGCGGCATGTGCGCGCACAAATAGGCCGTTATGCGCCGGGCGCAAATGCGGGCGATCTGCGCGCGGATTTCCTCGTCGAAGACCGCGCCCGCCTGGGCGAACGCGCAGACTTCCTCCCGCAAGAGCCGCGGCACGAACGGGCTCGCGCCCTTGCCGAACGCGCGCGCGAACGTGTCGGCCTGCGCATGCATATCGTCCAGCCGCCGGCGCACGTCCCGCTCGAACGCCGCGCCGACTTCCGGCCGCGAAAGGCGCGCGACGATCTTCTCCGGGGCCATCAGTTCTTTGCTGACGACTTCCTGGACGGACGCGGCGATGGCCTTCTTCTTCTTGTAGAATACGGCATTGAAAATCCAGCGGATAGCCAGATCGTTCGTGCCGGCGCCAATCGCGAAACCGACGGCCCCCTGGACGAGTATCTGCAACGCGAGCGTCATGCCGTCGCCTTGGCCGGAGGATCCGCCGGCTTGTCCGCCCCGGCCGTCACGGCTTCCGCCGCGGAAAAGCCCAACGCTTTCGCCGCGCAGAGAAGGCCCTCGTCATCCGTCGCCAACGCGCACTTCACGCCGTACACTTCTTCAAGTTCCAGCATGGAAGCCAAATGCACCGCCTGCAAAGTTCCGATGGAGACGGGGAACGCATCTGCCGCGCGGCGCACAATCGCGTCCGTGACCGGAATCTGCACCACGCTGTCGCAGACCGTCTCGATCCACGCGCCCAGACGCGCGCGCCCGGCGTCGTCCAACTTCCCGTCCAGGCGCAGTTTGTTCGCCACGCGGCAGCACTCCGTGCGCAGAAGCGCGCTCGCGTACGCCTTTTCCCACTTGCCCCAGATGCCGTCTTCGGGGCGGATGCCAAGCAGACGGCGTATGACGTAGGTCGAATCCAAATAGACAATCATCGTACGCTCCTCTCGTTTTCCATCTCCACAAGCGGGTCTTCGGGGAAACCGAAACCGCCGACCTTCGACAAGTCCGAAGCCGGGCGCACCGGCTCGCGCAGGGGCAAGCGGTTCGTTCCGTCCTCTCCCAACAAACGCGCGACGATGCGTTTGTGGCTTGTAATGAGCACCTCTTTGCCTTGGCGGGCCAAGCCAAGATAGTGGCAGAGTTGCTGTTTCAACGTGGCCGTGCTGACTTTTTCAATCATGATGTCCATATTATAGACATTTTATGGACATATTGTCAACTGGAAATTTCACTTTCTACCCATTGTGGCATAGAATTCCTGCAAAAGAACGTCGTAGACATCCGGGACAGAACGGAAATGTCAGATTTTGTAGTGTGACGGGCGCTGCTTGCCGCCTTCGAGAAAGTCCCTGAAAGGTTTGTTTTTCGCCGTCGGCACATAGTCCAG